>DOTC01000095.1 GCA_003513855.1 Deltaproteobacteria bacterium
GGTCTGCAGCGCGGAAAAGATGTTCACCAAAGTGGGGTAGGAAAGCCGACGTCCCTGTCCGGCGTGAACCCCGGGGGGCCGTGGTTGTCGCCCTACTCCCCCAGCAGGCTCTTCCTCAACTGGGCAAGCCCCTCTCCCAGATCATGTTCCGAGGGTAGGGCGCCTTTCGGGGTGAGCTGGTCGATCACCATCGGCAGGAGGTTTGCCAGCCCGCCGAACATCTTTTCCATGGGGAGTCCGGGAGCGTGCTCCCCCAGCCCTTCCTGGCCGAAGACCTTGCGCAGCTGATCCGCGCTGACGGGCAGGTTGTCTCCCGTGCCGACCCAGGAATTGACCTGATCCCCCAATCCCTGCTCCTGGAGTTTCCGGACCAGCCCCCCCAGGCCGCCGGTCTCCGGATTGCTGACCAGACGCAGGACCAGATCGAGGATCGGCTGCGCCTGGCCTCCTCTGAGCAACCCCCCGATCATGTTATCGAACAGGCCCATTCCTTCCTCCTTGATCGTGACGTGGGAACCAGCGGGAAGCCGGCAGCGGTAGTGTATCAGGCGGGTTCTCGATCCGGCAACAGGGGATACGCCACCCGCGGGCCGGAGGCCCTGCGTTGTGGCGTTCTTGCCAAGGGGGCCCGTTTCCCGGTACCATGGGATCCAGCGGTACGGTTCTCGGTAACCCATCAATCGGTACAACCACCCCACGAAACAGGCAGGGAACCAGCCAGGGACATCGGGTCCCGGAGGGAGGTGAGTTCCCATCTTCGCGCGCGCCTGCAGGAAGGCTGCCGGCTTCACGCGGCCGGTGGTGATCTCCCGGCGGTATTTCGACCGGAGCACCGATTGCGGCTGCGGCGCCTTCATCGTGATCAACGACGAGGGGTGGATCGTGACGGCAGCCCACCTGTTGTCCTCCTACGGCAGGATCCAGAAGGATTCGGAGGAGATCATTGAGTACTACCACACGATCCATACGATCGAGCAGGAAAGCGGGGTCCCCACGGGGGAGAAGTACGAGCGGATCCGGTCCCTGCGGGAGAACCCGAAGTGGATCACCAACCTCTCCTACTGGTGGGGGGCGGACGCCGTCCAGCTCTCCGACATCCGGCCCCTCCCGGAAGGGGACCTCGTCCTGGGGCGGCTGTCGCCGTTCGATCCGGCCGCGTGGGCCTCCTATCCGGTCTTCAAGTCCCCTGATGACCTGAGCGTCGGGACGGCGCTCTGCAAGCTGGGATATCCGTTCCAGAAGGTCCACGCCATCTTCCGCGAGGCGAATAACTCCTTCGAACTCGGTCCTTCGGTGCGCACGCTGGCCTGTTTTCCGCTGGAAGGGCTCTACACGAGGACGCTGTACGCGGGGGATTCCGGCGACGGGAGGTACGCCATCAAGTTCCTCGAGACGTCGTCGCCGGGCCTCAAAGGGCAAAGCGGAGGGCCGATCCTGGACGCGAACGGAACGGTCTGGGGGGTGCAGAGCCGGACCGACAACTACGCCTACGGCTTCGTCACGCGGGTGGATCGGGACGGGACGGAAGTCGAGCAGGAGCAGTGCGTCAACCTGGGGATCGGCATCCATCCCGAGCTGATCGCCGCGTTCCTCGCGGACAACGGCATCCGGTTCTCCCTCTCCGACTACTGACCGTCCGGCCCTGCCTCCGCCCGCCGCGCGGGCCCCGGGGATCTGCCCCGCTTGCACGAACGCGGCGTGCCCCCCCCTCTTCCCGGATCGAGGAGTCGCCCGGTCTTCCCGGTTTCCGGAATCGGTACAGCCGGGCCGGGGCCGTGTTGGTGTATAGTCGTTCGTGAATCTCTCGCAGGAGGGGAGTCGTGGACGATTTCGAGAAACTCGGGATGTTCTACCTCGGACGCGAATTCGACCTGGAGAAGAACGCGCTCAAGGACGACCTGGTCCTCTACGATTCCCGGGATCTCGTTACCCACGCGGTCTGCGTGGGGATGACGGGAAGCGGGAAGACCGGTCTTTGCATCGGGCTCCTGGAGGAGGCGGTGATTGACAACATCCCCGCCATCGTGGTGGACCCCAAGGGCGACCTGGCCAACCTCCTCCTGACCTTCCCCGACCTTGCGGCCGCCGATTTCCTTCCCTGGATCAACGAGGAGGAGGCGCGCAGAAAGGGGGTCTCCCCGCAGGAGTATGCGGCCCGGCAGGCCGCCCTCTGGAAGAAAGGGCTGGCCGAGTGGGGGCAGGACGGAGCGCGGATCCGCAAGTTTCGCGAGTCCGCGGAGTTCGCCATCTACACCCCCGGCAGCACCGCGGGTCTGCCCGTCTCCATCCTCAAGTCGTTCTCCTTCCCGGGAAAGGCGGTGACGGACGACAGCGAACTTCTCGGGGAGCGGATCGGCACCACGGTGACGAGCCTGCTCAGTCTCCTGGGGATGGAAGCCGACCCGATCCAGAGCAGGGAGCACATCCTCCTCTCCACCATCCTCGACGCCACCTGGAAACAGGGGAAGGACCTCGACCTCGCCGGGTTCATCCAGGCGATCCAGTCCCCCCCCGTGGCACGCATCGGTGTGTTCGATATCGAGTCGTTCTTCCCCTCCAAGGAACGGTTCGCCCTCGCCATGAGGCTCAACAACCTCCTGGCGGCGCCGGGGTTCTCCGCCTGGCTCGAGGGCGACCCCCTGGACATCGACCGGATCTTCTACACGGCCAAGGGGAAGCCCCGGGTCTCCATCTTCTCCATCGCCCACTTGAGTGACACGGAGCGGATGTTCTTCGTCTCCCTCCTCCTCACCCAGCTTCTGGGGTGGATGCGCTCCCAGTCGGGNNACCTGGTTCCTCGGCAGGCTGCAGACCGAGCGGGACAAGGAGAGGGTCCTGGACGGCCTCGAGGGGGCGGCCGCCGGCGGGGCGGGCAGGTTCGACAGGAAACGGATGGAGCAGATTCTCGCCGGTCTGGGGCAGCGGGTGTTCCTGATGAACAACGTCCACGAGGATGCCCCGGTCGTCTTCCAGACCCGGTGGGCGATGTCGTACCTTAGGGGGCCCCTCACCCGGACGCAGATCCGGCAGTTGATGGACCCGGTCAGACCGTCACAGCCCGAAGCGCCGGCGGCGACCCCGCCCGCCGAGGCACCCGCAGCGCCGACGGGGAAAGAGCGTGCGACCGCGCCTGCCTCCCCCCGGCCCGTCCTCCCGCCGGAGGTCCCCCAGTTCTTCCTCCCGCTCCGCNNCCGCGCAGCCGGAGGGGGGATCCCTCCACTACGAGCCGATGCTGCTGGGAATCGGCAAGGTCTACTATGCCAACGCGAAAGTCGGGGTCGCCGCGCAGAAGGAGGTCTGCCTCATCACGGAGCTCTCCGGCGCCGCCTCCCGGCTCGACTGGGACGAGGCGCAGGAGGCGCAGATCCGGGAGGGCGATCTCGAGAAGCTCCCCCACGATCCGGACTCCTCCTACGGAGACCTGCCGCCGGAGGGATCCAGCCCCAAGAGTTACGCGGCGTGGGGGAACGCCTTCCGGGACTGGATCTACCGGAACCGGAAGCTGGAACTGTTCAAAAGCCCCTCGCTCGGAATCGTCTCCGAACCCGGGGAGCCGGAGCGCGACTTCCGCATCCGGCTCACGCAGGGCGCCCGGGAGAAGCGGGACCTGCAGATCGGGAGGCTGCGCAAGAAGTACGCGCCCAGGATCGCCACCCTGCAGGACAGGATCCGCCGCGCAGAACAGGCCGTGGAGCGGGAGAAGGCGCAGGCGACGCAGCAGAAACTCTCCACCGCCATCTCCTTCGGGGCCACGCTTCTTTCGGCGCTGACCGGAAGAAAAGCCGTCAGCCAGTCCACGCTCGGGAGAGCCACGACCGCAGCCCGGGGGGCGAGCAGGACGATGAAGGAGGCGCAGGACGTCGCCCGGGCCGCGGAGAGCGTGGAGGCGCTTGCGAAGCAGCTCGAGGAGCTCCAGGTGCTCCTGGACCAGGAGACCGCAGAGGTCAAGGCGAGTGCCGATCCTATGGCCGAAGAGCTGGAACCGTGCGAGGTTCGGCCGAAAAAGGCCGACATCTCGGTCTCCCTCGTCTCGCTTGCGTGGTTCCCGTACTGGCGGGATGAAAAGGGAGGGATCGCGCCGGCCCGCTGAGGTGGCTCTCCCGGGAGGAGATGGCCGGCCGTCAATCCTCCCCGTCCGCGGCCGTCTCGAAGCTTTTAAGTCTCGAGACGGCCGCGGACGGGGAGGATTGACGGCCGGCCATCTCCTCCCGGGAGAGCCACCTCAGCGGGCCGGCGCGATCCCTCCCTTTTCATCCCGCCAGTACG
>DOTC01000236.1 GCA_003513855.1 Deltaproteobacteria bacterium
CCGTGAACGGCACCAGCGCCACGATGCGGGCTTTCTTGATCTCGACCGTCAGCTTGCGCTGATGGGTCGCACACGTTCCCGAAATCCTGCGGGGAACGATCTTGCCCCGCTCGGAGATGAAGTGCTTGAGCAGGTACACGTTCTTGTAGTCGATCCGGAGGTCCTTCTCCGCGCAGAACCGGCAGAACTTTTTCCGGACGTACCGTCTTCTCGGGCCGCCTCCGGGCCCCCCGGGCCTTCCCGGGCCGGACCTCGGTTTCATTGGGGTGCTCATCGTTTTCCTGTCGCCTCCTGGGTAATGGTCTCGTTAAAACGGAATGTCGTCTTCCTGGGCGTCCGTCGGCTGGCCACCCTGGTCGCCTTCGGCCGCCGCCCCGCTCCTCGGCCCCCCGCCCAGGAACTGGACCCCCCCGGCAACCACCTCGATCTTGCTTCTCTTCGTCCCTTCGGATTCCCAGCGTCGCTGGCGCAGGCGCCCCTCCACGAGCACCGCCCGTCCCTTGGAAAGATACTCCGCACAGGTTTCCCCCAGCTTCCCGAAGACGACGATGTCGAAGTAGGATACCTCTTCCTTGAGCTCGTTGTTCTGCCGGTAGCGGGAGTTGACCGCGATGGCGAAGCTGGTCACCGAAAGGCCGGAGGGGAGGTAGCGGATCTCCGGGTCGCGGACCAGGTTCCCGGCGAGAATCACACGGTTGAAAGCAACCATCGGTCCTCCTTCCCCTACGCCGGGGGCGCCTCGTCCGGGGGCAGGGGGGTCCCGGGGGTCTCCCCGCCGCTCCCCGCCGCGGGAGAACCTTCCTCCGGAGCCGGCTCCGCCGCGGCCGGCTTGATCTCGAATTCGACGCGGGACGTCATGTGGCGCATCACGTCGTCGAAAATCTTGATGTTCCGCTCCACCTCCTCGACCACGCCGCGCCTGCCGGAGTAGATCAGAAAGGTGTAAAACGCATTGGAGGTCTTCCGGATCGAGTAGGCAAGCTTCCGGATTCCCCAGTCGTCCTGCTTGAGGATCTCCCCCCCGAACGAGGCGACGATCCCCTCGATCTTTGCGAGAAATTCCTTGCGCCGGTCCTCGGGGAGTTCCGGGTGGAACAGGATGGCGGTCTCGTACTTCGTCATGGTGCCCAAGCCTCCTTTCGGCTCATCGAGCCCCCGGTCTTGGCCGCCGGGAGCAAGGAGTATGTCCCCTTCCCCCGCAACGTCAGGGAGGGGGTGCTGCGCGGCGCCCGTTCCACCGCGTCATCGTCTTGTCGAACCCTTCCCGGAGGATGTCCTCGACAGCCTCCGCGGCGGAGGAGATTCCGCCCTGAAACCGCTCCCGCACCTCCTCCGGGACCGGTCGGAGAACGAAATCGGCCGGATCGACCCCTTCCGGGGGACGGCCGATCCCGATGCGGACCCGCAGGAACTCCCGGGTGCCGAGCTCCTCCTCCAGCGAGCGGAGACCGTTGTGCCCCCCCATCCCGCCGCCGCGCTTGAGCCTCACGACGCCCAGGCCCAGGTCGAGGTCGTCGTGAAGAACCACGAGGTCTTCGGGAGACCCCGCGAATCTCCCGTAGGCGGGCGCCACGGCCCGTCCGCTCCGATTCATGTACGTCCTCGGCTTGCCGAGGAGAACCGTCACTCCCTGCACCGTCCCCACGCCGACCTCGGCCTCCCCGGAGGACCGGAGCCGGATGCCGCAGCTGACCGCCAGAAGATCCAGCGCCAGGAACCCCGCGTTGTGAAACGTTCCCGCGTACCGCCGGCCGGGGTTCCCGAGACCGAACACGAGACGGGAAGGGACGGAGCTACTTCTCCTTTTCCCCGGGTTCCGCCACACTGGCGCCTTCCGCCGTCTCCGCCACCGCTGCCTCCTCCTCGGGCACCACGGTCACGACCTCCTCGACTCTCGGGGCGTGGACGGAAACGATGGTGGCCGACATCTCCTTCTCCAGGGGCACGACCCCCTCGGGGAAGGTGATGTCCTTCAGGTGGAGCGAGTGCCCGATCTCGAGCGGCGTGACGTCCACCTCCAGAAACTCCGGCACATTTTTCGGCAGGCATTCGACCTCGAGGCTGCGGGTCACCTGCTCGACGATGCCCCCCTGCTCGATCCCGGCCGCCTTTCCCTTGACGCGGATGGGCACCTCGATGCGGAACTTCTTCCCGAAGGCGACCTCGTAGAAATCGACGTGGATCACCCGGTCGGTTCTGGGGTTCGTCTGGGTCTCCTTGAGAACCGCGAACGACTCCTTCTGGTCGTCCCCGTCCTGCACGCTCAGCCGGACGATGACGGTCCCCCGGCGGGCGACGCCCAGGAACTTTTCCAGATCCTTCCGTTCGAATTCGACCGGACGGCTATCCAGACCCTTCCCGTACATGATCCCCGGAACCTTCCCCCGGGAAAGCAGTTTCCGGGCGAGCTCCTTCCCGGACCCGTGGCGGCGGACCGCCGACAACTCCATCATGGCCATTTCGTTTTCCTCCCGCTACACAAAGAGCGAACTGACGGAATCGTTGAAATGGATCCGCTTGATGGCTTCTCCGAGAAGGCCCGCCACCGAGAGGACCCGGATCTTCCTGCACCCCGTCTTGGACCCCAGGGGGATCGTGTTGGTGACCACGAGCTGCTCGATCACGGAGCTCTCCAGGCGCTCGATCGCCGGGCCCGAGAGGACGGGGTGGGTGGCNNGCCGATGATGTTCATCACCTTGGATTCGTTGGCCCCCCCCCGGCGCTTGTCGATGATCGCCAGCGAGGCGTTCAGCCGCTTGGCGAACGCCCGCGCCCGTTCCACGCCCCCCGCGTCGGGGGAGACGAACACGATGTCGTTGCCCCAGTTCTCCTTGATGTAGTCGAGCATCACGGGCGCTGCGTACAGGTGGTCGACGGGAATGTTGAAGAATCCCTGGATCTGCCCGGCGTGCAGGTCCATCGTGAGCACCCGGGAGACGCCGGCCGCCGTCAACAGGTCCGCCACGAGCTTGGCGGTGATCGGCGCGCGGGGAAGCACTTTCCGGTCCTGTCGCGCGTACCCGTAGTAGGGGATGACCGCCGTGACCCTCTTGGCGGAAGAGCGCTTCAGGGCATCCATGAGGATGAGAAGCTCGATCAGGTGGTCGTTCACCGGGGGACAGGTCGGCTGTACGATGAACACGTCCGCCCCCCGGACATTCTCCCCGATGTCGACGTTGATCTCCCCGTCGCTGAACCGCTTGACCACCGCGGCCCCCAGGGGAACGGAGAGGAACGCGCAGATCTCCCGGGCCAGATCGATATTTGCGTTGCCCGAAAAGAGCTTGAGCCTGGTCACACCACTCCTCTGCTCGGAAAACCATCCGATGAGTAAAGAAAGAGTTATTATACCGATTGGCGTCCCGTTGGCAAGGGGAAAACGGAAATGGCTGGGAGGGAAGGGGTCGAACCTTCACTAGAGGCTCCAAAGGCCCCTGTCCTGCCGTTAGACGACCTCCCAGCGCGTCTCTTCCTTTGCCTCTTCGCCCGCCCCGGACCCTCCCTGCCGGCGGACAGGCCGCCCGCCTGCGGAACGGAAAATGCGGCCCGTGAAGATGTTAGCGGGCGAGAGCGAGGCCGTCAAGCCTGCCGATCTCGCGCTCGTATTCCCCCAGCACCGCCTCCTCGATCATCTGGCGCGTCTCGTTGTTCAGCGGGTGCGCCGTGTCGCGGTACGTGCCGTCCTTTTTCTTCTTGCTGGGCATCGCGACGAACAGCCCGCTGTTGCCGTTGATGATCTTCAGGTCCCGGACAACGAAGCAGCCGTCGAAGACAATCGTGGCGTACCCCTTCAGTTTCTCGTCCTCGGCCACGGGATAGACCTTCACCTCGGTGAGCTGCATATCCCCCCTCCTTCCTGTCCGTCAAATGTTGCGGGCGACGAACAGCCGCCGCCCCTTCCCGTTCCCCAGTGCCCTTTTCGCCCTTCGCGCATCTTTCTCGCTCCGGAACAGCCCGAACACCGCGGGGCCGCTCCCGGAGAGCCCGGCCGCGTCCGCCCCCGCGTCCCGCAGCTCCCCCTTGATTTCCGGGATGTCCGGCCGGTCGTGCTCCCAGGCGCTCTCGAAATCGTTTTCGACGGCCGACACCAGATCCCCCCATTCCCGGAAGACCGGGGGGGCCACCCTCCCCGGAGGATCGGCCGGCCCCCGCCCCAGCCGATCATATCCTTCCCGCGTCGACAGCCCGAAC
>DOTC01000130.1 GCA_003513855.1 Deltaproteobacteria bacterium
CCCTGGCGGACCGGTACGACCGGTATGAAAAGTACGGCGGTCCCCCGCCACCGCCGCCGCGGGGTGCGCCCGTTCCGCCTCCGCCGCACGCGGTGTACGGGCAACTGTATTTCTTCGGGCATCTCGGGCTCTTCGAACCCAACAGCAGCGGCGGCGGGCTCCAGGGGTACGACTCGGGCGGGGAATTCGACATCGGCTTCGGCTCCCGCGTTTCCCCCAACCTGGCGATCGACGGGACATTCGGCATGTACTTCTCGGAGGCGGGGCCCAACGAACTCTGGGTGGCGCCCCTGACCGGCGGCTTCCGCCTCATCCTCCCCGGCCCCGTCGTCGAGCCGTACGTCGGAGGCGGGGTGGGGCTATATTTCGCGGACCTCGACGAACCCACCTCGGGGATCAACGACTCGGACACGACGTTCGGGGGGTATCTCTCGATGGGCGTGGACGCCTGGCTCAACCCCCGGATGGCGCTGAACTTCGAGGGGAAGTACCAGTGGGCCGAACCCGAATTCGACGGGTGGGACGTGGAGGTGAGCGGATGGACGATCGCCCTCGGGGTAAGGGTGCGGTTCTGAGAGGGCGCGCAGGGGCCGGGAACCCCCGCATCCTCCTCCTCGGCGGGTCCGGTGCATATTCCCTGCCGGAGGGGGCCCTCGGGCTCCGCCTGGGGACCCGACGCGTCCGGACGCCGTTCGGCATCGCCAACCCCGTCCACCTGGTCGACCGGGACGGGTTTCGCTACTTCTTCCTCTCCCGCCACGGGGAGCAAGGCTACGACAGGACCGCGCCGTATGTGAATTACCGCGCCAACATCTATGCGGCCAAAGTCCTCGGGGTCGAGCGGATCATCGCCTGGTCCGGACCGGGGATCGTGTCCCGGCGGATGCGCCCGGGCGACATGGCTCTCCCCGATGACCTCCTCGACTTCACCCGGAGCCGCCCCTCGACGTTCTTCGAGGGGCAGGGGATCGGTTTCCTCCGGCAGTTCCCCGTGTTCTGCGGGGCGGTGCGGAAGGCCCTCCTCGACGCCTGGAAGGGCGGGGCGAAATTACCGCGGCTGCACGACGGGGGAACGTACGCCTGCACCGAGGGGCCCCGGCTGGAGACGCCGGCCGAGGTGCGGTTCCTTGCGCAGGCGGGGGCGGACATGATCGGGATGACCCTGTGCCCCGAGGGATTTCTCGCCCGGGAGCTGGAGATGTGCTACGCACCGGTCGCCTATCTCACCAATTACGCGGAAGGGGTGCGGGCGATGCCGTACCGCCGCGGCGTCCTTTTCGAGGGGATGCTGGACAGGTCCGGGGAGGAACGCGTCGAGAGGGCGAGGAACGCGATCCTCCCGGTTGCGTTGGCCGCGGCCCGCGCGCTGGCGATCGGGAAACGGGATTGCCCCTGCGCCGTCTCGATGGAACGGTACCGTCGGAAGGGGGTCATCGGGTCCGATTTCCGGACATGGGTTTCCCCCCGGGGAGGGAGAAGAGGATGAAGATCCGGGAGGAGCAGGTGGAACGGATCTGCCGGACCATCCTGTCCCGATGGAAGGAGAAGGGGATGATCCGGCCGAAGGCCGACGATGCCCTGCTCCTGGGGAAGATGATCGGGGAGGTGATGGCGGATTTCCGGCGGGAAGAGGAACTGGACCGGGAAGTCCATGCGATCCTCGAGAAGCACTCCCGAGATCTGGCCGACTCGCAGGCCAGCTCCCACGTGATGTTCCTGAAGATCAAGGAGCGGCTCGCGCGGGAGAGGAAGATCGTCCTTTGAGGAGGGGCCCGTGCGTCTGACGGAGGACCGTATCTCCCACCTGTCGCGTCTCGTGATCGACCGGCTGTACAAGGACGACATCGCCGATTTCCCGGACGAGGGGCAGGCGCTTCGCGAGGCGAAAAGGATCTTCGCGCACGATGTGCGGGCCGCGGACGAGGTCGATACGTTCGTCCGGCAGAAGATCGCGAAGCTCTCCCGTCATGTTCCCGAGGGAGGCAGGGAATGGGATATCCTCTACCGGAAATATTTCGAGGAGGAAATGGCGAAGCGCAAGCTGTAACGATCTGTTTCGCAATAGGTTTACGCCTTTTTTCGTTTTCCCTCTTGACACCGGTTCCCCCCGCAGACTATAGTTTCTGTTAGCACTCATCCCTGTTGAGTGCTAACAGCCGCAAGGCATTCATTCAATATTCGATTCCTTAAAGGAGGAGGCACCATGAAGGTCAGGCCGTTGCAGGACAGGATACTGCTCAAGCGTGTCGAGGAGGAGGCGAAGACCAAGGGAGGGATCATCATTCCCGACAGCGCGAAGGAGAAGCCGCAGGAGGGCCTGGTTGTGGCGGTGGGCCCCGGCAAGGTGACCGACACCGGGAACCGGGTGGCTCCCGAGGTCAAGGCGGGGGACCGCGTCCTTTTCGGAAAGTATTCGGGGACGGACATCAAGATCGATGGCGAAGAGCATCTGATTCTCCGGGAGGACGACGTCCTCGCGGTGATCCAGAAGAAATAACCACCCTGCGGAAAAAGGAACAATACAAAGGAGGAAGGGAAAGATGGCAAAGCAACTGAAGTTCGACGCGGAGGCACGCGCCGCGATCAAGATCGGCGTGGACATCCTGACCGATGCCGTCAAGGTGACGCTGGGGCCTCGTGGACGGAACGTGATCATCGAGAAGTCGTTCGGCTCCCCGCTCGTCACGAAGGACGGGGTTACGGTCGCGAAGGAAGTGGAGCTGCAGGACAAATACGAGAACATGGGCGCCCAGATG
>DOTC01000159.1 GCA_003513855.1 Deltaproteobacteria bacterium
ACGTCGTCCCCCACGATCGGGCAGGAGAGGTGGGCGCAGTGCAGCCGGACCTGGTGCGTCCGTCCCGTCTCCAGCCGGAACTCGAGCAGGGAGAATCCCCCGAACGACTCGAGCCACCGGTACCGGGTGACCGCAAGCCGCCCGGTCTCCCCGCCGCCGGTCGGGCCGCCCCCGCGCCTCGCTGCGGCTCCCCCGCGGAGAGACCGCCGGGGCTCCTCCGGGAAGACCGCCATCTTCCTGCGGTGGACGGGATGCCTGCCCACCCGCGTCCGGATCTCCCCTTCCGCATCCGGTGGTCTTCCCCAGACGATCCCGTGGTAGCGACGGGTCATCCGACGGGCAGCCAGCTGCGCGGAGAGGCCCGCGTGGGAGGCGTCATCCTTCGCCACCACGATGATCCCGGAGGTATCCCTGTCGAGCCGGTGGACGATCCCCGGCCGCTCGACGCCGCCGATCCCAGAGAGACTACCGGCGCGGAACAGAAGGGCGTGGACGAGCGTCCCGGCGCCGTGCCCGGGGGCCGGGTGCACCACCATCCCCGCCGGCTTTTCCACGACCATCAGGTGATCGTCCTCGTACAGCACGGGGACGGGACGGTCCTCGGGGACGAGAGTCAGGGGGCGGGGGGGGGGGATCGAGACCGTGATCTCCTCGTTCCCCTTGAGCCTCGCGGACGGCCGCGCCTGCGCGCCCCCCAGCGAGATGAAGCCCCCGCCGATCAGCTGCTGGATGCGGGCGCGGGACAGCCCGGGCAGGGCGGCCGAAAGATAGCGGTCCAGCCGCTCCCCCGCCTTCCCCGGGGGAACCGTGAGACGACGGGTGACCGTCAAGGGCCTGCGCTACCAGGCTTTGGAGGGTATGCGACCCCAGGGCTTCACCAGCAGGTCGACCAGGGCCCTGTTGTAGAAGTCCGTGCTGCTGGCGACCTCGGGATCGACGCGGCTCAGGTAGTAGTTCCTCCCCTCCTCGATCTCGTGCTTCAGGAGATCGAACAGGGTGTCCTTCCTGATCCCGTCCTCCACTTTCCTGGCGTTGTACAGGGCGATGTCCGACACGACCGCACGGGCGATGCGCCGGGCCACGTCGGGATCCTTCACGACCCCCATGGTTTCCTCCTTTGCCTCTGTTCGTCTCTCTTGCCTACCTGTTGCGGAACGCCACGTACACCTGTCCCCCGTCCCGGTCGACCAGGACGGACACCATCTGGCCGCGCGGCAGCCTGGCCAGAACCTTCCGGTAGGAATCCGGGTCGCTCACCGGGTCCCTGTTGATCCGGAGAAGGATATCCCCTTCCCGAATTCCCCCCGCCCCGGCAGGCCCCGACGGGTCCACGCGCCGGACCTCCACCCCTCCCCCGACGCCCGGTGCGCGCGCCACACCTTCCGGAAGGGGGCCGACGGAAAGCCCCCAGGCGTCCAGCGGGGCCTTCCGGGGAGCGGCGCGGACCGTCGGACCTTCCCTCTCGGCCAGCTTCACGGTGACCGACATCCGTTTCCCGTTGCGAAGGATCTCGAGGACGGCATCGCTGCCCGGGGAGACGCCCGCCACCATCTTCTGGAACTCCTTGACCCCGGCCACCCGCGCCCCGCCGAACGAGATCACGATGTCCCCCCCTCGAAGACCCCCTGCCGCCGCCGGACTTCCGGGGACCACGCGGTTGACCAGCACCCCTTTCTCGCCCTTGACGCCGAACGACTCCGACAGGTCGGACGTCAGGGGCTGGATGCCGACCCCGAGCCACCCGCGCCGGATCGTCCCGGTGCTCGCCAGCTCCCGCTCGATCTCGAGGACCGTGTTGATGGGGATCGCGAACCCGATCCCCTGCCCTCCGCTCACCATGGCGGTGTTGATCCCCACCACTTCGCCCCGGCTGTTCAGGAGAGGCCCTCCCGAGTTGCCGGGATTGATCGACGCGTCGGTCTGGATCAGGTCGCCCGTCGGGTCGGCCCCCAGGTCCGTCCGGCCGGTGGCGCTGATCACCCCCAGCGTCACCGTGCTCTCGAGACCGAAGGGGTTTCCCACGGCGATCGCCCACTCCCCGACCTTGATCCGCGCGGAATCCCCGAGAAGGGCCACGGGGAGCTTCCGGGAAGGCTTGATCCTCAGGAGGGCGACATCGGAGCGCGGATCCGCCCCGACGACCTTTGCCCGGTACTCCGTGCGGTCCGAGAGCCGGATGACGATCTCGTCGGCGTCCCGGATGACGTGCTCGTTCGTGACGATGAGCCCGTCCTCGCCGACGATGACGCCGGACCCGAGGGAGTTCTCCGGGAACCCCCCGTTCTCCTCCAGCAGCTCCGCGAGATAATCCTGCATGCTCATCCCGCCCTCGGGGACGCCCATCCCCCCTCCGTGCGGGGAGCGGGTGACCGTCCGGATGTTCACCACGGCGGGAACCGCGCGTTCCACGGCGGCGACGAATCCCTGCTGCAGCCGGACGGCGTCCGGCGTGTCCGGGGACGGCTTCCCCTCGTCCCTGGCGCAAGCGGCCAGGAGGAGAGCCAGGATCACGGCTGCCGCGGCGCGCCCCGTCCTCATGCCGGGGAACCGCCCGCGGCCGCGGAGTTCCGCTCCGCGACGTCCGCCTCCCGCCTCACGGGAAGCTTCGCCTCCCTCGCATACTGGACGTCCTTCCCGATCTGGCGCACCAGGTCCCGGACGCTCTTGAATTTCCTCTCGTCCCGGATGCGGTCGCGGAAGAACACGGAGATCTCCTCCCCGTAGATGTCCCGGTCGAAGTCCATCACGTGGACCTCGAGGCCCAGGGAGTTCTCGCCGAACGTCGGGTTGAAGCCCACGCTCGCGACCGCCCTGTGGAGCCGCCCCCGGATCTCCGTCTCCACGACGTACACCCCGGGGAGAGGGACCAGATCCTGGGAAAACCGGATGTTCGCGGTCGGAAATCCCAGCTTCTTCCCCCTTCCCGCGCCCGTCACCACGGGTCCCGACATCCGGTAGGGCCGACAAAGGAGCTCCTCCGCCTCCCGCACCCTCCCGGCCAGCAGGAGGTCCCGGATGCGTGTCGAGCTGACGATCAGGCCGCCCCGGACCAGGGGAGGGACCACGTCGACCTCGAATCCGAGCTCCCGCCCGGCCTCGAGGAGCATCGCGGGGGAGCCGGTCCGGTTTCTCCCGAAGGTGAAGTCGTAGCCCACCGTCACCCACCGGGCCCGGAGCCGGCGCGAAAGAATCTGCCGGGCGAACTCGTCCGGCCACATGCGCCCGACGTCGCCGTCGAAGGACTCGACGACCAGCACGTCGATGCCCGTCCGGGCGATGAGATCGACCTTCTCCGGTTCCGCCGTGATCTCGTAGAACCGGGCTCCCGGGGAGAAAAAGCGAACGGGGTGCGGCGAGAACGTGAGGGCAACGGCGACCGCTCCCGCACCCCTCCCGCGGGAGACCGTCCGCCGCAGAAGCTCCCGGTGCCCCAGATGCACCCCGTCGAAGTTCCCCACCGTGAGGGAGACATCCTTTTCGGAAGTGAATTCGGAGGAGCCGCGGACCACGATCATCCGCGCGACCCCATGCAAGCTGGCACCCTGGCCCTCTCCTTCCTCGCCCGGCGGCAAGAAAATGTCCCAATTATTATGATACTATACATCCATTCCACCGTTTTTCCCGATTTATCACGACAGGGCTCCCCCGGGCCGCACCCGGCATCCACGGGCAGCCGGTCACGAGAAAAGGAGCCGGCCGGCAAGGGGCGCGGAGGGGGCGGGATCGAAGCGATGAAAGTCATCCACAGATACATCCTCGCCGAAATCTGGGGCCCCTACCTCATCGCCCTGTTCACCTTTACGCTCCTGACGCTGCTGCAGCGTTTCTCGCGCCTGGCCGACCTTGTGATCGCAAAGGGCGTTCCCGCCGAGCTCGTGGGGAAGCTCCTGCTCTCCCTGCTCCCCCTCTTCCTCGAAATCACGCTCCCGGCCGCCCTCCTCCTCGCCGTCCTGCTCGCCCTCGGACGACTGGGGGCCGACTCGGAAACGACCGCCCTGTGCTCCGCCGGGGTGGGAATGCGGGGGATGGTGCTTCCCGTCCTCCTGATCAGCGTGGCGACGGCCCTGGCGAACCTCTTCATCGGGTGGTCCGGAATCCCCTGGGGCCAGCGCGCCCTCACGGAGTCGATCGCCCGCATCGTCTCGGTCCGCGCCGGCGCGGGAGTGGAGGAACACGTGTTCCGGGAGGTGGCCCCGGGCGTTCTGCTGTTTCCCGACCGGGTCTCCCCCGAAGGAACCGGCATGACCGGCGTGATGCTCTCCCAGGCCGTGGAAGGGCAGGATCCCCTGCTCGTCTTCGCGCGGGAGGGAACCTTTCTGCCGGAAAGCGTCGAGGAACCCGTCTCGCTCATCCTCTCCGACGGAACCATCCACAGCGAGGACAAGGACGCGGGGGCCTACCGGATGGCATCGTTCCGGAAGATGGAGTTCCGCCTCCCCCGGAGGACCGTCGGAGAGGACGGCGGGGGCGGACCCCGGAACCTCACCTTGCCTGAGCTGGCGCGGAAAATCTCCGAAACGGGGGGAACAGGACCCGCGGCGACGTACCGGTACCACTTCCACAGGCGCCTCTCGCTCGCCGCCTCCTGCCTGGCGTTCGGCCTTCTCGCGATCCCGCTGGGCCATTCCCGGCGCACGCGCGGGAAGTCCCCCTCGCTCGCGCTTACCCTCGCCCTCATTCTCTTCTACTACCTCTTCCTCGCCGCCGCGGGGGCTCTCGAGTCGTTCTCCCCCCCCCTCATGACGGTGCTGCTCTGGCTCCCCAACGCGGCCGGGCTTGCGGCGGCGTGCTGGCTTCTCTGGCGGTCCGAGACCCGCCTGATTCTCCTCCCCGACCTGTTCGGGCGGCTCGCGAAGAAACGATGACGATCGTCACCCGCTACCTGGCCCGGGAGTTCTCCAAGATGGCCGCCCTGGCAACGACGGGGTTCCTGCTCCTGTTCATGATGATCGACTTCGTCGAACGGGCCGATGAATTCATGAAATACAAGACCCCCGCGGCGGAGATGGTCCGGTACTACCTGTACAGCTCGCCGAACATCTTCCTCCTGACGTCCCCCGTCGCGGTTCTTCTGGCGGTGCTGATCACCGTCTCCCTGCGGGCGAGGGCGAACGAGTTCACCGCCATCTTCTCCGGGGGGATCAGCGTCTTTCGGGCATGCGCGCCGCTTCTCGCCGGGTGTGCGGTCTTTTCCGTCCTCTCCCTGGCCGTCTCGGAGACCGTTGCCCCCTGGGCGAATCGCAAGGCAAGGGAAATCGTGCGGGTCCAGGTGCAGCCCGGGAGAGTCGACGCACAGTTTTCGCTGAACCGGTACTGGATCCGCGGCGCGAACGGCATCCTCTCCGCGCAGGTGGTCCACCCCGAACAGCGGGAGCTTCTCGGCTTCCTGTACCTGGAGGTGGACGAGGAGTTCCGGCTCGTGCGGCGGATCGACGCCCGGTCGGCCACGTTCCTTGCGGGAGGGAAATGGGTGCTGCGACGGGGAACGGAGCGTCGGTTCTCCGAAGGGTTCCACGTCGCCCGTTTCGCGGAGAGGGAGTTCTTCTTCCCGGAAACGCTCCTGGCGTTTCTCGAGGGGGAAACGCCGCCGGAGGAGATGACGTACACACAGCTTTCGGGCTACATCCGCGATTCCGTCGCCCGCGGGTACGACGTGAACTCCCACGAGGTGGACCTGCACGCCAAGCTTTCGTACCCGCTGCTCAACGTGGTCATCAGCCTGGTCGCCATCCCCTTCGCCCTGCGCTCTCCCCGGTCGGGGGGGGTCTGGAGGAGCATCGGGGCGGGGCTGCTGATCGGGTTCGTGTGCTGGATCCTGCTTTCGACGTCCCTTTCCCTGGGGAAGAAAGGGATTCTCCCCCCGTTCCTGGCGGCCTGGCTTCCGGACATGGCGATCGTCTTCGCGGGTGCGTATCTGTTCCGGGGAGCAATCCGGTAGCCGTGTTCCCCCCTGCCGGGGGGAATCAGGTACCCATCTCCCACGAGGCGAGATACTTCTTCTGCTCGGTGGTGAGGCGGTCGATCCGGACGCCGATGGCCGCGAGCTTCAGCCTTGCGATCTCCCGGTCGATCTCCTCGGGGATCGGGTAGACCGCGTTCCGGAGGGATTCCCTCTTCCCGACCAGATACTCCACGCCGAGCGCCTGGTTGGCGAAGCTCATGTCCATGACGGTCGACGGATGACCTTCCGCGGCGGCGAGGTTGATGAGCCGTCCTTCCCCCAGAAGGTGAATCGCCCTCCCGTCGCGCATCCGGTACTCCTCGACGAAGGGCCGCACGGTGCGGACCGATCTGGCCATCCTCGCGAGGGCGGGAATGTCGATCTCCACATTGAAGTGCCCGGAATTGCAAAGGATCACCCCGTCCTTCATCTTCCGGAAGTGCTCCTCCCGCAGCACGCTGACGTTTCCCGTGAGGGTGCAGAAGATATCGCCCGCCGCGGCCGCCTCGCGCATCGGGACCACCTCGAAGCCGTCCATGACCGCCTCGAGCGAGGCAAGCGGGTCCACCTCGGTGATGAGGACGCGGGACCCCATCCCCCTGGCGCGCATCGCCAGCCCGCGCCCGCACCATCCGTACCCCGCAACCACGAAACAGGATCCGGCGAGCAGCCGATTGGTGGCCCGCAAGATTCCGTCGATCGTGGACTGCCCCGTACCGTACCGGTTGTCGAAAAAGTGCTTGGTCTTGGCCTCGTTCACCGCGACGATGGGGTAGCGCAGCACCCCCTTTTCGGCCATGGCGCGCAGCCGGATGACGCCGGTCGTCGTCTCCTCGGTCCCCCCGACGACGCTCTTCAGATACTCCCTCCGTTTCGTGTGGATCACGGAGACCAGGTCTGCCCCGTCGTCCATCGTCACGTGGGGCACAACGGACAAGGCCTGGAGGATGTGTCCGTAATAGGTCTTCCGGTTCTCCCCCTTGATGGAATAGACGGCGATGCCGTCGTCCGCCACGAGCGCGGCGGCGGCGTCGTCCTGCGTGGAAAGGGGGTTGGACGCGCACAGCGCGACCTTCGACCCGCCCGCCGCGAGCACCTGCATGAGCGCCGCCGTTTCGGTGGTCACGTGGAGGCATGCGGAGATCCGTATCCCCTTGAGGGGCTTCTCCCTGGCGAACCGCTCCCCGATGGAGCGGAGCACGGGCATCTCCTTTTTCGCCCATTCGATCCGGCCGCGCCCCGCCCGCGCGAGGCGCAGGTCCTTGACATCGAATTTCTTTCCGCGAACCATCGTCGGCTCCCCCCTTCTCTTCGTCCCGGAAACCCTTACAGGTCCGCGGATCTGCGCAGCACCTTTCCCATGTCGGTCTTTTCCCACGTGAACTCCGGCAGCTCCCGTCCGAAGTGCCCCAGCGCAGCGGTCTTCCGGTAGATCGGCCGGAGGAGGTCGAGCTTCCGGATGATCGCGGCGGGCCGGAGGTCGAAGGCCTTGCGCACCGCCCGTTCGATCCTCTCCGGGGGTACCCTGGACGTTCCGAAGGTCTCCACCATGACGGACACCGGCTCCGCCACGCCGATGGCGTANNGTGTCGACGATGATCTTCCGTCCCGTCAGTCCCGTGTCGCCATGCGGACCGCCGACGACGAACCTCCCCGTGGGGTTGATGTAGAACTTCACCCTGCGGGACAGGAGGTCCGCGGGGATGCTCTTCCGGATGACCTCCTCGATAATCCCCTCCTTAAGCGTCCTCTTCTGCACTCCCGGGGCATGCTGCGCCGAGCAGACGACGGCGGTCACCTCGCGGGGGACTCCGTCGACGTACCGCACGGTCACCTGGCTCTTCCCGTCGGGACGGAGCCACGGCAGCACCTTCCGCTCCCGGGCCTCGGTCAGCCGGCCGCATATCCGGTGGGCAAAAGCGATCGGCATCGGCATCAGCTCCTTCGTCTCGTTGCAGGCGAACCCGAACATCATTCCCTGGTCTCCGGCGCCCTGCCTCTCGACCACCCTCCGGTCGACTCCCCGGGCGATGTCGGGGGACTGCCTGTCGACCGCCATCACGACCGCGCAGTTGCTCGCGTCGAATCCCTTCGCGTTTTCCGTGTACCCGATGCCGGTGATGGTCCTGCGCACCAGGGCGGGGATGTCGAAAAGGGCGGTCGTGGTGATCTCCCCGGCCACGATGACCAGGCCGGTCGTCACCATCGTCTCGCAGGCAACCCTCCCCCGAATGTCCTTCCGGAGGATCTCGTCGAGAATTGCGTCGGAAATCTGGTCCGCGACCTTGTCGGGATGCCCCCCCGTCACGGACTCCGAGGTAAACAGGTATTCCTGCATGCCAGCGTACTCCCTTGGAGGATGAGGTGCAAAACGGACGAATTATACGTCAGAACCGTTCTTCCGGGAATAGGTCTTCCAGCTTTTTCCTCAGAATCGAGCCGATATCGGCCGCGGTGGCTTGGGCGAGCAGGCCCCCCACGAAATCCCGCGCCTCGTACGCCACCGACTTCCGGAGGATCCGCTTCACGCGCGGGATGGACGTCGCGCTCATGCTCCATTCGTCGATTCCCAGACCGAGAAGGACATACACATACAAGGGCTCGCCCGCCATCTCCCCGCACATCGCCACCGGGATTCCCGCGTCGTGCCCCGCGTCGACGACCCGGCGGATCAGCCGCAGGATCGCCGGGTGCAGCGGCTCGTAGAGGTACGAGACGTGCTCGTTCACGCGGTCGATGGCAAGGGCGTACTGGATGAGGTCGTTCGTCCCGATGCTGAAGAAGTCCACCTCCCGCGCCAGCTGGTCTGCACAGATCGCCGCCGACGGAGTCTCCACCATGATGCCGACGCGCATCTGCCGGTCGAAGGAAATGCGTCTCTTCTTCAGCTCCGACCGCGCCTCCTCGACGACCGCGAGGGCGGCACGCAGCTCCCCGACCCCCGAGATCATGGGGAACATCATCTGCACCTTGCCGTGCGAAGAGGCGCGCAGGATGGCCCGGATCTGCTGCTTGAAGATGTCCCGCTCCCGGAGGCAGAACCGGATCGCCCGCAGCCCCATCGCGGGGTTCATCTCCTCGGCCAGCTCGAGATGCGAGACGAACTTGTCCCCGCCCAGGTCGATGGTGCGAATGGTGACGGGGTGGCGCCCGAACTTCTCGGCGACGCGGCGGTACGTCAGGTAGTGCTCCTCCTCGGAAGGCAGATCCTTGCGGTTGAGGTACAGGAATTCGGTCCGGTACAGCCCCACCCCGTCCGCGCCGCTCCTCAGGGAGACGTCGGCCTCTTCGGGGAACTCGATGTTCGCCAGGAGCCGGAGCGTCTTTCCGTCCCTTGTCACGGCGGGAAGCTTGGCGAACTTCGCGAGGTCCCGGATGCGGAGGGCGTACGCCTTCTTCTTCTCCGCGTATTCCCGGACCTTCTCGGGAGTGGGCCGGATGATCACGACGCCCTCCTCCCCGTCGACGATGGTCTCCTCGTTCTCCGCGAATTCGCCCGTCACACGCTCCAGCCCGACCACGGCGGGGATGCCGAGGGCGCGGGCGGTGATCGCGGTGTGCGAGGTCTTGCTTCCCACGTCGGTCGCGAAGCCCAGAACAGGGCTCTTCAGGATCTGTGCCGTGTCGGCCGGGGAAAGGTCGTGCGCGATCACGACCACCGGATCCCGGATGGAGGCCACCGACTCCATGAGGCGGCCGGACAGGTTCTCGAGCACCCGGTGGCCGATCTGCCGGAGGTCGTGGCCGCGCTCCCGCAGGTACTTGTCCTCGATCCGGTGGAAGGTCTCGAGCAGGTTCTGCAGCACCTTGTTGAACGCCCAGTCCGCCTTGAACTGGTTCTCGCGGATGAGGCGGACCGTCTGGTCGACCAGCATCGAGTCCTCGAGAAGGGCCAGATGGACGGAAAGGATCTGGTAATGGTCCGAGGACTGGTCCTTCACCCCCTCCCGGATCGCCTGGATCTGCTCCCGGGAGCGGGCCACGGAGTGGAGGAACGCGGCGACCTCATCCTCCGCCTGGTCCTTCGGCACCGTCGAGTGCACGGACCGCGGAAGCGCCCGGTTGATGAGGAACGCCCTGCCGATGGCGACTCCGGGGGAGGCCGGTATGCCGTTCAGAACCTTCATCCGGGATCGCGGGTCGGTCACGGGGTCTACTCCGCCTCCTCGAATTTCCCGGCGATCAGNNAGCATCAGGACGCCCATGATGCTCTTGCCGTTTACTTCCACTCCTTCCCGCTCCAGCCGGATCTCCGAGGAAAAGCGGTGGGCGAGGCGGACGAGCTTCGCCGCGGCGCGGGCGTGGAGCCCCAGCTTGTTCATGATCTCGAACCGACGCTCCACTTTCCGGGATTCCACGCCCATTTCGTCCTTCCCGTTCTGTACCGGTTTCATTGCCACAGGATCAGCATTCCGATGATGAGGAGCAGGAGGAGAACCTCGGAGGGCGACACCGCCTTCCGGAACAGGACCGTGACGAGGTGGACAGCCAGCGCGGCAAGGAGAAAGACCCCCAGCTCCAGCCAGGCTCCGCCGAACCGGTAGGCCGTGAGGCTGGCAATCACCCCCGCATAGGCACCGCCCAGAATGGCGGCGATCATCTTCCTGTTTTCCGTCTTCCCCGCGAACCCCGCCTCCTTCAGGAACCGGACAGCGCTCTCCTCGCCTCCCAAGCCGGCCGCGAACCCCCGGTACCGCAGCGCGAGGTGGGCCACATTGTAGAGGATCAGGAGCGTTGCGATCCCCAGAAGCGGGTGGACGAACGCCAGGATCGCCCCCGCCACGGAGGCCATGGGCTTGAGCGCCCCCCAGAAGTACGAATCCCCGATCGCGCCGAGGGAACCCATCAGCCCCACCTTGAACGTCCCGATCGCCCGCGGATCCGCCTCGCCCCCCGCAACGCGCTCCTCGAGCCGGATCGTCGCCCCCAGGATCACCGCGGCCATCGCCGGGTGGGTGTTGAAGAACTCCAGGTGCCGCTTCAGCGCCCGGGAGAACTCCTCCGGCCGTCCTTCGTAGCGGTCGCGGAGCGCAGGCAGGATGCTGTAGGCGAATCCCAGGTTCTGCATCCCCTCGTAGTTCCAGCAGCCCTGGAGGAGAAACTGGCGCAACCAGACCTTCCTGCGCACGTGCAACGGGATGCTCCCCATCAGCCCAGCCACCGGAAGAAGAAGATCGAGGCGAAGACGCACCCCATCGTCAGGTAGAACACGGGGGAGGTCCGCTCCGTCCTGCTGCAGGAGAAGACCGACGCCGCCCCGAGAAGGGGAAGCGCGGGCAGCAGGGCGGCGAACTGGAAGTGGCTCTCCGGGCCGAACCGGGGGAGGAGGAACCGCGCCATGGAGACGCCGATGCCGGAAAACAGGAGTGCGAGCGTCATCCCGAAGACGCCGAAGAGGGTGATGCCGGCCATCAGGCCGTGCTCCACCGCCCGGGAATCCTCCCTCTCCACGAGATCGACGGCCAGGTCCGCGACCCTCCCGTTCATCCGCCGCACGAAGCGGTCTGCGACCTTCCCGATCTCCGCGCACGGCACGGAGAGAAGGAGGATCGCGGCCAGATTCCCCGGTTCGAGACCGATGGAGGAGGACGCCGCGGCCGCGGCCGCTCCCCCGAAGACCGCGGCGCCGGTGTCGTCGGGGGGGATGGACGCCCCGACAGGAAGGCGCACGAGGTAGAAAAGCTCCAGAACGGCCCCCACCTGGGCCCCCGCCGCGAGGTTCCCGAAGATCGCCCCCACGACCGAGGCCACGACGAGGGGACGGTGCAGCATCACCTGGAACGCGGCGGTCCGGTCAAGATAGCAGACCCCCCCGAACGCAGCGACCAACAGGAATTGCATCGCCATCGCCGCTACCTTTCGGGGTCGAACGAGGTGCCGGCCTCGAACGGGGTCGCCCGGACGGTTACGGCAACGCCGTGGTGGGACAGGCAATGAACGGCCTCGAAGTCTTCCCGGGCGAAATACACCGAGGGGGTAATCTCCACCTTCCCCGCCTCGTAATGCAGATTGCCGATGTTCAGGGCGGAAAACCGGACCCCGCGACGGAAGATGTCCAGGGCGTCGCCGAAGGTCGCGCAGAGCAGAATCGCCCTCTCCCCCTGCCGATCGACCTCGGAAAGGACGCATCCGACCTCGTCCACGCGGCAGAAGACGGTGTGGATCCCCGGCGGAACGGCCATCTCCATGACCGACCGGAGGACCGGGTTGCCGACGAGGCCGTCGTTGGCCACGAGAAGGCAGTTGGCCCCCGTGTGGGGAACCCAGGTCTCCACGATCTGTCCGTGGATCAGCCGGCAGTCGACCCGCACCAGGACGAGGGCCATCGCTTCTATTTCTCCGCCTTCTTCTTGAGCATGTCGCCCGGATTCGTGATGTTGCGCTGGCCGTATTCGAGGAGGTGCTTCGCCAGCTCGGGGAGGGACATCTCCTGCCGCGCCATCGGCAGCTTGACCATCATCGGCAGATTCACGCCCGTCACCACCTCCACCTGATGGGTCGCGAGAAACGACAGGCCGATATTGGAGGGGGTGCCGCCGAACATGTCGATGAGAAGGAGGACGCCCTTCCCCGCATCGACCGTACGGATCGCGGCCTCCACCGCCGTGTGGATCTCCTCCATCCCCGACTTCGGGTGAATGTCCACCGTCACCGTGTTTTCGATTTTCCCGACGATGATTTCCGCGGCGCGCAGGAGTTCATTGGCAAGCTGTCCGTGGGAAATCAGTACGACGCCGATCATCGGGACCTCCTTGCCGGAGGAGATGCCCTGCCGATATCTCGATGGACCACGATCGGGACCACCGCCCCGGGGAGAGACCGCTTCACCGCCTCCGCCAGGACCACCGACCGGTGCCTCCCCCCCGTGCACCCGACGCCCAGCGTGAAATAGGCCTTTCCTTCCTTTGTATAAAGGGGGAGGAGGAATTGCAAGAAAGAGGTCAGCTTCCCGAAAAACGCCCGGCTGGACGGATGCTTCATGACGTACTCGCGGACCTTGGGATGGAGGCCCGTGAGGGATTTCAGCCCGGGAGCGAAATTGGGGTTCGGAAGGAACCGGACATCCACCACCATGTCGGCCTCGAGGGGGATCCCGTATTTGTATCCGAAGGAGATGATTCCCACCTGAAGGGTCGACGCCCCGCCCGCGCGAAATCTCCGGATGATGACGTCCCGCAGCTGGTGAACCGTGTAGTGGGAGGTATTGAGGACCGTGTCGGCCATCTCCCGGAGGGGGGAGAGCATCTTCCGCTCCCTGCGGATCGCCTCCTTCGCCCCGCCCTTCGCGGCAAGCGGGTGCTTCCTCCTCGTCTCGCTGAACCGGAGAAGGAGAACGTCGTCCCCCGCATCGAGGAACAGGACGTGGACGTCGTGCCGCCCCCGCCGAAGCTCCTCGACGACCCGCGCGAAATCGGGCAGAAATTCCCGCCCCCGCACATCGGCAACGAGCGCGATGAGGGCCCCGTTGTCCCTGGCCTCGGAGACCAGGTCCACGATCTTCGGGAGAAGCACCGGCGGGAGGTTGTCGACGCAGAAATAGTCGATGTCCTCGAAGACCTTGATCACCGTGCTCTTTCCCGATCCCGACAGGCCCGTCACGACGACGATGTGGGCGTGGTCTCTCCGGGGGATCGTCATTCCGGCGTCCCCCCCTCCGCCGTCTTCGCCTGCCGCTCCAGGAGCTCCGCCGCGGAGAAGACCCCCTGCCTCTTCAGCAGGAAGTTCCGGACCGCCACCTCCACGATCGTCGCGAGATTGCGGCCGGGAGAGACGGGGATGAGAACCGTCGGCAGGCTCACCCCGAGCAGATCCGTGCGCATGTCCTCGAGACCGAGGCGGTCGTACTCCTTTTCGGCGTTCCACTCCTCGATCCGGACGACCATTTCCACCTTCTTCCGGTCCACGATCGCCATGTGGCCGAACAGGTCCCGGATGTTGATGATCCCCAGGCCGCGGATCTCCATGTGGTNNATGAGATCCAGCGCGCACTCGCTTTTCCCGACCCCGCTTTTCCCGAGGAGGACGACCCCCGTGCCCAGGACTTCCAACAGGACCCCGTGGATCGTGGTGGCCTCGGAGAAGACCCGCTCGAGGTGTCCCAGGATCTCGGGAATGAGGTCCGAGGTGGGCAGATCGGAGACGAGCAGGGGGATCCCCCGGCGCTCGGCCGTCTCCGCCATCAGGGAGGGAAGGGGGAGGCCCACCCCCGCGATGGCGCACGGGATCGCCCGGGAAAAAAAGAGGTC
>DOTC01000062.1 GCA_003513855.1 Deltaproteobacteria bacterium
GATCATCCAGGGCATGAAGAAGGCGGGGACCGTGAACCCCGTGTTCATGCTCGATGAGATCGACAAGATCGGCCACGACTTCCGCGGCGACCCGGCCGCGGCGTTGCTGGAGGTGCTCGACCCCGAGCAGAACTTCTCGTTCAGCGACAACTACCTGAACGTCCCGTTCGACCTGTCGAAGGTGATGTTCATCACGACGGCGAACATCATCGACCCCATCCCCCCTGCCCTCAAGGACAGGATGGAGGTGATCCGGATCTCGGGGTACACCGACGTCGACAAGCTTTCGATCGCCAAGAAGTACCTCTTTCCCCGGCAGAGGGAGGAGAACGGGGTCACCGAGAAGCAGGTGAAGGCAACGGACAAGGCGATCCTGGCGATCATCCACCAGTACACGAGAGAGGCCGGCCTTCGGAACCTCGAGCGGGAGATTTCCACCGTCTGCCGGAAGGTGGCGCGCAGGATCGCGGAGGGGGAGAAGGGGCCGTTCCTGGTGACCCACCGGAACCTCTCGAAGTACCTCGGCGTTCCGAAGCACCTGCCCGAGACGGAAGGGGAGAAGGACGAGATCGGCGTGGCCACGGGCCTGGCATGGACCCCCACGGGAGGAGACATCCTGTTCGTCGAGGTCTCCCTCGTGAAGGGGAAGGGGAGCGTCACCATCACCGGGTCCCTCGGAGACGTGATGAAGGAAAGCGCCCAGGCCGCCATCACNNTACACGCGGTCCCGCGCCGCCCTCCTCGGCCTGCCGAAGAATTTCCACTCGCAGTACGACATCCACATCCACGTCCCCGCGGGTGCGATTCCGAAGGACGGGCCGTCCGCGGGGATCACGATCGCGACCGCCCTCATCTCCTCGCTGACGGGGATCCCCGTCCGGCGCGACGTGGCGATGACGGGGGAGATCACCCTCCGGGGGCGGGTGCTGCCGATCGGGGGGCTGAAAGAGAAGGCCCTTGCGGCGCTTCGGGCCGGGATCAACGAGGTCATCGTGCCGGAGCAGAACCGGAAGGACCTGGAGGAGATCCCGCGGGGCGAGGCCAAGCGGTTCACCTTTCTCCTAGCCGGGAACATGGACGAGGTCCTCTCCAGGGCGCTGAAGAGGGATCCGTTTCGCGCCGGGGCTCGGGGAAGGCGGGTCGCCGCGGTTCCGGACAGGCGGGGCGCAGCGGCACCGGGGGTGCGAAAAAAACGTGAGCGATAACGACCCGGCCGACGCTTCCGCGGTTCCCCGCGAAGCGCTGCGCGGGGGGACGTGACGCGTCCCATGGAATGGATCTTTCTTTTTTTCCTTTTCCTCGTGTCGGCTTTTTTCTCGGCATCGGAGACGGCGTTCTTCGCGCTGCGGCGCGTCGATTTCCTGAAATGGAAGGAGGAGGGGAACCGGACGGCGGGCGTGATCGGGACGATGCTCGAGACGCCCAGCCGGGTGATCGCGACGCTGTTCATCGGAAACGAATTCGCCAACGTCTCCATCTCCTCCGTTCTCGCCGCCGTGCTGATCCCGCTGGTCCCGGCGCACGGGGAGATCATCGCGCTCGCCGCAGGCACCCTCGGGATCCTGATCCTGGGGGACATCACCCCGAAGTGCATCGTGTGGCCGAGGGCCCGGTCCTTTTCCCTGTTCGCCGCCCGGCCGTTCCTTCTCTTTTCCCGCGTCGTCGCGCCGCTGCGTTTTCTGATGGAGAAGATGGCCGAGGGGATCCTCCGCATGCTGGGGGGGGGGAGGGTCGCGGGGAGGCGGGGGCTCACCGAGCGGGAGTTCCGGTTTCTCGTGGACGTGGGAGGGGAGAACGGGACGCTCGACCCGGGGGAGAGGGAGCTCATCCACAACATCTTCGAGCTGACCGACCAGCGGGCGGGCGAGATCATGACCCCGCTCGCCGACGTGTTCATGGTGCCGGTCGACATTCCCCGCCCCGACCTCCTGGCGATGTCCCGAAGGTACCGCCGCTCGCGGATCCCCGTCTACCAGGGGGACCGCCGGGAGGTGGTCGGCATCCTGTACCTGAAGGATCTGCTGCGCCCGGGGCCGGAGGGAGAGGGGGATGCGCCGCTCGCCGGCCTGCTCAGGCCTCCCTTCATCGTTCCCACCTCGAAGAAGCTCCCCCTGCTGTTGCGCGAGTTCCAGCGGCTCAAGGTCCACCTCGCGCTGGTCGTCAACGAGTTCGGGGAGATCGTCGGGATCGTGACCCTGGAGGACGTGCTCGAGGAGCTCTTCGGGGAGATCTGGGAGGAGCACGACCGCGAGGAGAGGGAACTGGTGGCGCGGCCGGACGGCTCCTGGCGCGTCCTCGGGAAGATGCCCATCCACCGGTTCAACGACGCCTTCTCGGCGCACCTCCCCGACCAGGAATGGGACACGGTGGCGGGGTTGCTTCTCCACGAGTTCGGGAGGCTCCCCGAACGGGGGGACTCGATTCTTCTCGGCCCCTTCCGCCTCACGGTGGAACGGGTGAGCGGGATCCGGATCGTCGAGGTCGGCGTGCACCGCATCGCGGAAGGGACGGGCTGAAGGACGTGTACCTTCTCCTCGCCATCTCGTTCTGCCTCCTGATGCAGGCGCTGTTCAACGGCGCGGAAATCATCCTCGTCTCCGCCGACCGGCACAAGCTCGCGGACCGCTCGCGCAGCGGGGAGAGAGGAGCCGCGTCCGCCCTCGAGCTTCTCGAGCACCCGGACCGAGCGCTTGCCACCACGCTGGCGGGGCAGAACATCTTCGTCGTCCTGGGGACCGTCCTGACCACGTCCCACCTTCTCCCGTCCTATGGGGGGAAGGCGGCATGGATCGCCGTAGGGGTGATCACCCCCCTGGTGATTCTCCTCGGAGGGATCGTTCCCAAGAGCTTCGCCCAGCCGCGGGCGGACCGGCTGGCCGTTCCCGCCGCCCGGGTCATCCGGTTCTCCGAGAGAGTGCTCTACCCGATCGTCTCGGTCACGGCATTCTTCGCCCGCATCCTGTCCCGGCCGTTCGGGGGAGTCGCCCCCCTCTACGGGATCGTCACGCGGGAGGAGCTTCGCCTCATCCTGCAGATGAGCCGATCCGGCTCGGACCTGGAGGCCCACGAGCGGACGATGGTCAGACGCGTGTTCCATTTCGGCGAGAAGAAGGTCGCGGACATCTTCCGGCCCCTCGTGCACGTCGTGGCGCTCCCGGAGGAAGGAACATGCCGGGCCGCCGCCGCACTCGCCTCCTCGAGCGGCTATTCCCGCTATCCGGTGTATCGCGACCGGATCGACCACGTCGTCGGGTTCCTCCACGTGATCGACACCGTGGGACAGCCGCCGGATGCCCCGATCCGTCCGCTGATGCGCAAGGCCCTCTACGTGCCCGAGCTGATGCCGATCGACGAGCTGATGNNATCGTCACCGCCGAGGACGTCGTGGAGGAGGTCGTCGGGGAGATCGAGGATGAATACGACCGGGGGATGGAATATTATAGGAAAATCCCCTCCGGCGAATTTCTCGTCCCCGGCAGGATGGAGGTGGGGCGGTTCGAGGAGGAGATGAGGGTCTCCCTCCCGGACGGCGACTATTCGACGCTCGGGGGGATGCTCACCTCTCTTGCGGGGAGAATCCCCGCCGAGGGGGAAACCTTCTCCGTTCCGGGAGCCGAGTTCACCGTGGCGGCCGCATCCGAGCGTGCGGTGAAGGAGGTCCGGGTCCGCCTCACGGGCCGGCCGGCGGGAGAGCCGTATCCGGAAGAAGACGGGGAAGGGCCGGGGAGCGATCTCTGGGAGGAGTCGGATTGACCGCGAAGATGCTGAAACTCCTGCTGCGGCAGGTTGCCGAGGGGAAGGCGTCGGTCGACGCCGCCTTCCGGAAGATCCGGTCCCTGCCGTTCGAGAGCCTCGGGATGGCAAGCGTCGACCACCACCGGTCGATCCGGCAGGGGGTGCCGGAGGTGATCCTCGGGGAGGGAAAGACCGCCGCGCAGATCATCAGGATCGCCCGCTCCATGCGCAAGGCCGGTGCGGACGTTCTGATTACGCGCATCGCCAGGGAGAAGCAGCAGGCGATCCGGAAACAGTTCCGTCGGGCCGACGTCTACCCCGAGGCCCGGTGCGCGGTCATCCGGTCCGCCCCGGCGAGGACGAACGGGAAGGGGAACATCCTCATCGTCACCGCCGGCACGTCGGACATCCCGGTCGCCGAGGAGGCGGCCGTGACGGCGGAGTTCCTCGGCAACCGGGTGGAAAGACTCTACGACGTAGGTGTGGCGGGGATCCATCGCCTGCTGATGCAGAAGAAGGCGCTGCTCTCCGCGAGAGTGATCGTCGTGGTGGCCGGGATGGANNGCGACGGCAGCGCGCCTCATTCCCGTGCGGTCTCCTCCCCCGTCACGAAGCCGGTGACATCCTTCCACCACGAAGGGTCGACGCCCTGGAGCCATGTGTTGTGGCCTGCGCCGGGCAGCACCCACAGCCTTTTCCTGCCGGAGAGGAGCGTAAACAGCCGGCGCCCGCGCTCGGGCGGAATGACTTCGTCGTCTTCCGCCACCACGACCGCCACGGGACCGTCGTACCGGTTCAGGTTCCGGATGTTGTCGTATCTGTCTTTGGTCAGCCATTTTGCCGGGAGATACCAGAACACGGACTGGGCCATGTCGGGCAGGGTATCCCAGGGCGTGATCAGGACGACCCCGGCAACCGGAACCTTTCCCGAACCCGCCACGGCAGCCGCCACGCCGCATCCCAGGGATTCGCCGAGCAGATAGAGTGGCCCACCGAACTGTTCGATCGCGGCACGGGCTGCATCCACCGCGGCGGAAACGAAGGATGCTTCCCGTGCTTCGCCCGCGCGCGCGCCGTAGCCGGGGTACTCGAAGAGGATCAACCGGTACCCCAGATGGGCCAGTTCCTTCCCGTAGAAGAAACGGTCCGGCGCCGCCCCGGCGTTTCCGTGGAAAAGCAGGATCACTCCCTTCGACGTTCGGGGGGCATCCGTCTCGACGAACCCCTGGTAGTCGGGTGTGTTCTCCGGCCAGAGGGAGAAATGAAATCCCTTCGCCCGGGCCGCGGCGGTCTCCAGCGGGTAGGTATCGGGGAAATACAGGATCTTGTCCTGCGTCAGGTAGACGAAGACGAGAAATGCGCAATATCCAGCGACGGCGAGACAAAAAAACGTCCAGAAACGTTCCGGGAGGAGGGCGGCGAACCGCATCATGAGAGGAAGCCCTGGAAGATGCGAACGATGTTGGCCGGCGGGGCGCTGTTATGTCCCGGGATTCGATAGATGTCAAACGTCGATGCGACGAGGAGCGCGAGGATCAGGAAGGCCACAGCCACCGGCGCATATCGCTTGGAAAACACGCGGAACAGGCCCCGGGATATTCCCGATGCCGCGAGATAGAGAAGGCCACCGAGAATCGCGATGTGCGCCCACAGGATACCGAGCAGGAAAAACCCTTCTCCCGTGAATTTTGGCAACGCCACAACAAGGCCCTGGACGGCGAGAACGATGATGCAAAGGGTCGGAACCACTCCCCCGACAACCAGCATATAGAAGGGAACGGGAACGGTTGCCGGAAAGGCGACGAACAGCATCCACTTCGACCTGCGATGAGACCTGGAAGACGCGGTCATCAAACTCATAAGACCTTGTACGCCATGTAGATCAGGAACCCGTTCCATGCGCAGAACCCCGCAAGCGATATCAGGAACATTCCCGGGGACGGTTTCCCCTTGGAAAACCCCCAGGCGAAGCCTCTTGCGCTGTACGGGGTGCTCGCCACCAAAAGGGCGATCCCAAGAACCTTGATCCACGACACGCGAAACAGGATCAGCAAGCCTACGGCGAAATCCAGTACGCAGAAGAGGGTTTCCCGGAAATACACCCCGACCTTGAAAGGAGTGCTTTGCCCTGCGAACTCCTCATACTGTTTTTTCGCTCCGGTATATAACGAACGGATGCCATACATCCCCGCAAGCATAAAGTAGGCTGCCAGTGCGGGTTTCAGGATTTCCCTGTGGTCAACGAACCATGTTCCGATGGTTTCCATCTGTTCCTTCTTTGACGATTCGACAGGCCGCGGTCAGGCCGTCCCCACGGACCCCGACAGCATCAGACCCAGAAGGATCGCGAGCATGATGAGCCATGTCGCAACGGCGAGTCGGGTGGCTTTCCGTGCCCGTTCTTCCTCCCACCAGGTTCTGGGCCGCACTTTCTGGAAAAGGAACGTAGCCACCGCAGCCAGGTTGATACAGGTCACGTTCGTCAGGATGAGAATGAAGGCGCCCGCGGCCTGCATCCCGTATCCTGCCCCGGCGAGCAGGCCGGCAACCACCAGGGGGGGGAGAAGCGCCACGGAGACCATGACGCCGACAACCACGGCGGGAACGCCGGACGTGAACGCCAGGGCCCCGGCGGCTCCTGCGGCCAGCGCGAGAATGACGTCGCCGACGTCCGCCCGGGTTCTGGCCGCCAGTTCGGGAGCGTGGGGATCGATCGTGAGCACGGCCCCGAGCAGCATGGACAACGCAGCGGCCGTCGCCACCCCGACGCCGATGGTCCGGAGGGACTGCCTTGCGAGATCCGGATCCCCAAGGGTCGATGCCAGCGACAGCGCCACGTTCGGACCCAGGAGGGGTGCGATGACCATCGCGCCGATGACGATGGCGATATCGCCCCGGATCAGTCCGACCGCAGCGACGACGGTGGACAGGACAATCGTGACAACATAGATGGGCGTCAGCCTGCTTGCCTGGGCCACGTCCTCGTACAGCTCCTCGCGGCTGATTCTCTGGGGTCCCCCTTTGGCCGGGGCGGCCGCTTCCCCGTCCGGGGCCTTGCTCTCGGCCGGCGGCTCGACGGGGGGTACGGTTGCTTCCACGGGCAGGGATACCAGCCGGAAATTGTCCCGCGAACCGAAGTGACGGACCAGGACGTCCGACAATGCCTCGGTATGCTCGGCATCCAGGAGAATCCGGACATGGCCGACGGCGCCCACAGATTCCGATGTCCAGATCTGGATAACCCGGATGTCCTGGAGCAGCGCCGGTAATGTTTCGAGCTCTTGGCTCGGGATCTCCAGCTCGATCAGGCGAAGCGGCACGAGCGCGATGCCTCCTTCACGACAGGGCCCGGTGGATGACTTCGGCCGGAAACGGCTCCCCGTGGGCAGGATATATCATTGTGGCGCCGTTATTCAGCAGCCGTTTCCAGCTCTCCGATACCGCGACCGAATCCTCGGCGAAAATCGGTAAGCCGGGAGTGAGGCGGAGGGGAAACCGGTTCATGGCGAGGTCTCCGACGAACGCCTCGCCGGTATCCAGCAGGACGCTGACGGATCCTTTGGTGTGGCCCGGCGTGTGAAGAACCTTGCCCGGGATGCCGTAGCCGTACAGGGGCATCCCTTCGTCTCCCAGCATGACGTCGACTCCGGCGGGCGGAACGGTGATCAACGGCAGGAAAAGCCTGTGCAGGCCGGCGAACACCCGTCCCCACAGGGTGACCCCGGGAGAAAGGGGTTTCATGGACCGCTCGAGCCACTCCGCCTCCCGGCGGTGCATCGCCAGTTTTCCGCCGGTGATGCGCTTGATTTCTCCGGCGGACCCGATATGGTCCCAGTGCCCGTGGGTAATGACGACCAGTCGCACGTCCTCGGGAAGGATGGAGGCCCGTTCCAGCCCGTGCGCGAAGATCCTTCCTTTCCCGGGGGCGCCTGCATCCACTGCGATGATGCCCTCTGCCTTGAGGACGTAGCACCGGTCGAATCCCAGATCGATGGGGAAGATACGGACTGCCATCCGCGCCTCGGCTCCAACCGGTCGTTCGATGGTCGATCCACGCGTCATGGATCCATTCCCCAAGCTCCCGGATTAGGCCACGGACACACGGAGGGCGGCCACTCCCGGAATTTCCGCGGCCAGCTCGTCCCCCGAGACGATCCGGGTGACGCCGGCGGGGGTCCCGGTGAGGATGACGTCTCCAGGTTCGAGGGTGAAACAGCCGGACATGTGGCTGATGACGGCGGGGATCCGGTGGATCATCATCGAGGTGTTTCCATCCTGCCGCATCTCGCCGTTCACCGTCAGGCGGATCTGCAGGTTCTGCGGGTCCGCCACGTTGGACGCCTCCACAAAGTCGGAGAGCGGACATGCGGTGTCGAATCCCTTCGCGATCTCCCACGGCAGCCCCTTCTTCTTCAGCTCCCCCTGGACATCGCGCAGGGTGAGATCGATGCCCACCCCGTACCCGGCAACATGGTCCATCGCCTGGGACACCGGAATATCCTTCCCCTTCCTGCCGATCAGGAGCGCCAGTTCCGCTTCGTGGTGGCAGTCGTGCGAATAGGGCGGAATAACAATCGCTTCTCCTTCGCCGATGACCGAAGAGGCCGGCTTGATGAAGATCACCGGCGCTTCGGGGGTCGGGTTCCCCAGTTCCTTGATGTGTTCCGCATAGTTGCGGCCGATGCAAAGAATCTTGCCGATGGGAAAATGCTGGCCGCTCCGAAGACGCGCCGTTCTCATGGATGCAGTTCCTCCCTTCCGCGCGCCGCCGGCTTCCGCCGGTTGTCAGGCCGCGAACCGCAGCACCGCGATGAAATGACACGCGGTGCCCGTAATGACGAACAGGTGCCAGACGAAGTGGCTGTAACAGACCCGCTTGGCCGCATAGAACACCACACCCACCGTATATGCGATACCACCTGCCGATAGCCAGAACAGACCCCACGATGGCACACGGAGCCACAACGGCTTTACCGCGACAAGGATGAGCCAGCCCATGGCCAGATACAGGCCCGTCGAGAGTTTCGGATACCGTACCCCTCCTGCCGCCGTAAGTACGATACCGGCAAGGGCCAACCCCCACACGAGCCCGAACAGCGTCCAGCCCCACGCGCCGCGGAGCACACCGAGGGTAAACGGAGTGTACGTGCCGGCGATCATGAGGAAGATCGCTGCGCGGTCAAGAACCTGGAATACCTGCTTGGCATGATTCCTTGGCAACGCGTGGTAGAGCGTGGATGTGAGGTACAGCAGCACCATGGTCGCCGCGAAGACGCTCGCCCCTGCAATTCGCGCTGCGCCGCCTTGCCGGACTGCGGAAAGAACAAGAACCGGGGCGGCAGCTGCCGCGGCCAGCAAGGCGACACCATGACTGACGCTGTTTGCGATTTCCTCCCCGCGGGACTGCGTTCGTTCTTGTCTTGCGAGTGCTTTGATCATGACTTTTCATCCTATGCGGTCAAACCCGCGCATATCAGCATGATTACCGTGGACATCGCCGCGCCCCGCCCCACCGCAAAAGAAAAAGGAGAGGCGAATCGAAAAACCCCTTGACGCCGGTCACACCATATCAACGCTCAGGGTAAGCGGGGGGCTCTGCGAGAAACACGGCGAGCCGTCAGCTTCAGCCTGTTGTTAGATGCCCTTGCGATAAACCTCCCGACGATGACCGACCTTCACTACGCAAACGACAAGCTCAATATCAGATACTGAATAGACGATACGATATGCTCCCTGGCGAACTCGATACTTATCGTCATGCCCGGAGAGTTTTTCGCAGCCGGGAGGACGTGGGTCGGAAGAAAGTGACTGGATGCGTTTGATGATTCGCAGGCGATCTTTTTTGGGGGAGGCTTCAATCTCCTTGGCGGCAGACGGTTTGATGAGAAGCTTATAGCTTGCCACGTTTCCGCAGATCCTTCAGGACGTCCTCGAAAGCAAGATTCGGCTCGTTCGCCCTCTCTTCGAAGGCGGCCAAGTCTTCTGCATCCTCTGCCAAGTTCAGGCGGACCGCATCGTTGACCAGCTCTGAGATAGACCGATCTGTCTCTGCGGCCTTGAGGCGCAAGGCCCGATGGATCTGAGAATCGAAATAAACGGTGGCTCTCTTCATCGCGGTTTTCATGTAATCACCTTAACATTATAACGTCGTGACGTCAATATGTCTGAAGTTGTAGCCCATAGGTGCATCTAACGAGAATTAGGTTGCCTAAAAAAACCCGGTAAAGGTCTTGGAATTTGGAGCTTTTCTTTAGTGGGAACGGATTTAAATAAGAGCGTAGTGTTATTTGATAACATTTTGTTGAGGGTGGAAGAGGGTTGGGAGGCCGGTGGGGATAGGTTGCTGAGAGAGCTGGATAAGATAGCGGTGGAAAGGTGGCTTGGGTTACCGAGGGAAATCCGCCGGGCTGCGGATGCATCTCCCTCCCCGGTTGAGGACGTGGGTGTAGACCATCGTCGTGCTGACGTCCTTGTGTCCTAGCAGTTCCTGAATCGTCCGAATATCATACCCGTCTTCCAGGAGATGGGTAGCGAAAGAATGCCGGAAGGTGTGGCAGGTGACCGGCTTCGGGATCCGCGCCTTCTCGCCAGCATATTTGACGGCCCGCTGGATGACGGTGTCGTAGAGGTGGTGCCGGAAGAGGCTACCGGTAGATGCTTCCGGAAACTGCCGGTGTGCGGGAAATACCCATTGCCACCCCCATGAACGGTTTGCGGCCTGGTACTTCCTCTCAAGCGCTTCCGGAAGTGTAACGTAGCCGCCCCTCCTTTTCAAATCCCTTTCGTGCCGCTCTTGCACACCCTCGAGGTGGGGACGCAGGCGGTTTTCCACGGCCGCCGGCAATATTGTCACCCGGTCCCGTTTCCCTTTCCCCTCCCTGACCACGATCTGGCGATAGCTGAAGTCGATGTCCTTCACCCGGAGGCGGAGGCATTCGAGAAGCCGCAAGCCGGCGCCGTACATGAGCATAGCCGCAATCCATTTCTCCCCGTGTAGGTGCATCAGTACGTTTTGCACCTCCTGGCGTGTTAGGACCACGGGGAGGCGCCGGGGCTTCTTCGCCCGGACGACCTCGTCGAGCCAAGTAAATTGCCTGCCGAGCACATCGCCGTACAGGAACAAGATTGCGCTTAACGCCTGGTTCTGGGTCGACGCGGCGACCTTCCGATCGATGGCTAGGTGGGACAGGAACGCCTCGACATCGGTCTTCCCCATCTCCGCGGGATGACGGACGCGGTGGAACCTTATGAAGCGGGTGATCCACGATACGTAGGCCTCTTCGGTCCTGCGGCTGTAGTGGCGTTTCCGAAGTCCGGAGCGGACCTGGTCAAGCAGTTTCGGTTTTGCGGCAGGGTGGTTGCGCGGGAATGGGTCCATTGGCTTCCTCCAGCCCCCCGGGTATGGAACGGCCTGCAAGGGTTTGTGAGCAATAGTTGTTCCCGCGGGGACAATTCCTTCGGGAAGTGGTATGGTTCGTGGAAGCGGGAAATCACCACATCGGGCCGGGGGTCATGGGCAGGCTCCTCTTCTTCGACTGCTTCTCGGGCATCGCGGGGGACATGGCGTGCGCCGCGCTCCTCTCCTTGACGGACGCGGAGAAGGAGCTTCGCCGCGCGCTGCGCGGTCTTTCCGTCCGCGGGTATTCTCTCTCCGTCGAACGCGCATCCTCCTCCGGAATGGCGGGAACGCGGGTAAGCGTCAAGCTCTCCGCCCGGAAACCATCCTCGAGACACCTGCCCGAAATCGTATCCCTCCTGCGGCAGTCCACGCTCCCGGCAGGGACCAGGAACCGCGCCATCCTGGGCTTCGAAAAGCTTGCGGAAGCCGAGGCGAAAGTCCACGGGACCGCAAAGGAGAAGGTTCATTTCCACGAGGTGGGGGCGACGGACGCCATTGTCGACATCGTATCGGCATGCTTCCTCTTCGAGCATCTCGGGGCCCCGACCGTCTTCTGCTCGGCCCTTCCCGGAGGGTCCGGCGAGGCGTGGTCGTCCCACGGGAAGATCCCGGTCCCCGGTCCGGCGACCCTCGCGCTGCTCACCGGTGCCCCCTGGCGGCTCGGCGAAGGGGAGGGGGAGCTTGTGACCCCCACGGGAGCGGCTCTCCTGCGGGCCTTCGAGGCCTCGTTCGAGCGGCCTCCCGAGATGATCGTCCGGGGAGTCGGGATCGGCGTGGGGCACAGGGAGATCCCCGGGCGGGCCAACATCCTCCGGGTGGTGGAGGGGGAGACGATTTCCGGAGCGCGGGGCCGGGACCGGGTGCTCGAGGTGGAGGCGAATATCGACGACATGAGCCCGCAGCGGTTCGAGGTGCTGATGGAGAGGGCCTTTGCCGCCGGCGCGCTCGACGTCGCCGTCCTCCCCGCGACGATGAAGAAGAACCGGCCCGGATGGGTGCTTCGGATCCTCTGCCCGGAGGAGCGGCTGGAGATCGTCTCCGCAGCCGTCTTTTCCTTGTCCACGGCGATCGGCCTCCGGTACCACGCGTGCGACCGGCTGAAGCTCGCCAGGAGATCGGTGACCGTGGCAACCCGGTTCGGGAACGTGCGGGTCAAGGAGGCGGAGCTGCCGGACGGCTCAAAGCGCCCCGTCCCCGAGTACGACGACGTGCGCAGGATCGTCCGGGCCGGAAACGCCTCGTTCGAGGAGGTGGCCTGGGAGGTGGAAAAGAAGTGGCGAAGGTAAAGATCGAATACGCCTGCACTGCCTGCGGCTTCACCTCCCCGAAATGGCTGGGGAGGTGTCCCGACTGCGGCCAGTGGGGCTCCCTCGTCGAGGAGGTCGCCGCGGCGGAGACGAAGTACCGCGTCGCCTCGGAAGGGTTCCCCGCGTCGAAGCCGATTCCCCTGGCCGACGCGTCGGAGAGCGCCTCGGAGAGGGCCCTGTGCGGGATCGCCGAGTTCGACCGCGTCATGGGGGGAGGCGTGGTTCCCTCCTCGGCCACCCTGATCGGGGGGGACCCGGGGATCGGCAAATCGACCGTTCTCCTGCAGGTGGCGGAAGGCCTCGCCCGCGAGGACAGGAAGGTGCTCTACGTCTCCGGGGAGGAGTCCGAAGCCCAGGTGAAGCTGCGCGCCTCCCGGCTCGGCGTGTCGGCGCAGGGGATCTACCTGATGTCCGAGACGTCGGTCGAACGGGTGATCGCGGTCACGTCCGAGCTTTCCCCCTTCGCGCTGATCGTCGACTCCATCCAGACGATGTTCACCTCCGACCTGCCCGGCGCGCCGGGAGCCGTCGGGCAGGTGCGCGAGTGCGCGGGAAGGCTCGTCTTCTACGGGAAGAAGGCGGGAGTGTCGGTCTTCCTCGTGGGGCACGTAACCAAGGAGGGGACGATCGCGGGCCCGCGGGTGCTCGAGCACCTGGTNNGTGAAGAACCGGTTCGGGTCCACGAACGAGATCGGGGTGTTCGAGATGCGGGCGACGGGGCTTGCCGAGGTGGAGGACCCTTCGGGGCTCTTCCTGTCGGATCGGTCCGGGGAGACGTCGGGGACGATCGTCTTCCCCGCGGTGGAGGGGACGCGCCCGCTTCTCGTGGAGGTTCAGGCGCTCGCCAGCCAGTCGTTCCTCGCGATGCCGCGCAGGACGACGCTCGGGGCGGATACCAACCGCGTCGTCCTGCTGTGCGCGATCCTCGAGAAGAAGGCGGGGCTCTCCCTGTACAACCAGGACGTCTTCGTGAACGTGGCGGGCGGGATCCGGATCGACGAGACGGCGGCGGACCTTCCGCTTCTGTGCGCGGTGGCGGGAAGCTACAAGGACCAGGTCATTCCGTCGGGGACGGCCGCCTTCGGCGAGGTGGGGCTCGGGGGCGAGGTCCGGACGGTCCCGATGGCGGAGAGCCGGCTGAACGAGGCGGCGAAGCTGGGGTTCACGCGGGTGCTCCTCCCCGCGTCCAATGCGGAGCGGCTTGCTTCGAAGTTCCCGCTTGCGCTCGTGCCGGTCCACCATGTCCGGGAGGCGCTGGCCTTGATGGGGAAGAGTGGATGACAGGATCTGGCCGGGTCGAGCGACCCGCGGCCGGTCAGCTCCCGCGGTACTTCCGCGCCAGCAGGTAGAGTTCGAACGACTCCTTCCGCGTCGCAGCCGGCCGGATCCTGCGGACCTCCCCGAAGGAGGCGCGCAGTTCCCTCACCACGTCGTCGGCTTCGGCCCCCTCGAAGATCTTGGCGAGGAATGTCCCCCCCTTGCGCAGCGTTTGCCCGGCCAGGGAAAGGACCGCCCGGACCAGGTCGGCCGAACGGGCCTGGTCGGTGAACGAGATCCCCGTCGTGTTCGGCGCCGCGTCCGAGACGACCGCGTCCGCCCTCCGCCCGAGAAACGCGACGATTTCGGCGGGGAGCGCCGGGTCCGTCACGTCCCGGAGGAAGAAGCGGAAGTTCTCCCCGGGGAGCGGGTCCATCGGGAGAATGTCCACGGCCGCGACCTTGCCCCTCTTCCCCACGAGCCGCAGGAGGACCTGGCTCCACCCCCCCGGCGCGGCCCCGGCGTCGACCACGAAGTCCCCCGGCGCGACGACCTTTTCCGCACCGCCGAGCTCCAGGAGCTTGTATGCCGCGCGCGAGCGGTACCCTTCCTGTTTCGCCTTCGCATGGAAGGTGTCCTTCCTCTTGTACACCCCCTCATGCTATCCGATCGGTGCCGCCGTTGACAGTGGGAAACCCCTTACGATAGAGTCAGTTTGCCCATGAAAGGTCCAAGGACGGACATCGACGGCGTCTTCCGGTACCTGAAAAACGATTTGCGCAAGGTCGAGAAGGCGCTCGTCTCCCACCTCAAATCCCCCGTCCCCCTGATCCCCGTCGTCGGCAGGCACATCACCCTGTCCGGGGGGAAGAGGTTCCGCCCCGCGGTGCTCCTTCTCGTCGCGGAGGCGTGCGGCTACACCGGGCCGCGCAGGATCGTCCTGTCCGTCGTGACGGAGTACATGCACAATGCGACGCTTCTGCACGACGACGTGGTGGACGGCGGGGTGGTGCGCCGCGGGAAGCCTGCGGCGAACGTCGTCTACGGAAACTCGGTGAGCATTCTCGTGGGGGATTTCCTCTTCGCCCGCGCGTCGCAGCTCATGACCGAGGACGGCGACCTCGACGTTCTGGGGATCTACGCCCGGACGCTGGTCTCCCTCTCCGAGGGAGAGGTGCTCCAGCTCATGAAGTCCGCCGATCGGAACATGTCGGAGGAGGACTACCTGCGGGTCGTCTTCCACAAGACGGCGTCGCTCATCGCCGCCGCGAGCGAGACGGGGGCCGTCCTGGCCGGAGCCGGCGCCTCCGTGCGCAGGAAGATGTTCGAATACGGCAAGTCGGTCGGGATCGCCTTTCAGCTCGTGGACGACATCCTCGACTACACCGGCTCCGAAAAGGAACTGGGGAAGCGTCCTCTCCAGGACCTGCGCGAGGGGAAGATCACCCTGCCGCTCATCCACGCCCTGCGGGAGGCGAGGGTTTCCGAGCGGGAGAGGGCCGGAGAGATCCTGGGCCGCAGGAAATGCTCCGAACGGGAGATCTCCTTTCTCGCCGGCATGGTCGCAAGAAACGGCGGTCTGGAGTATACGAAGCGCAGGGCGCTGTCGTATGTCGCCCGGGGGAAGAGGTTCCTTGCCTCCCTGCCCGAATCCCCCGCGCGGGACGGCCTCGCATTCCTGTCGGATTACATCGTTTCCCGCACCCGCTGATTCCCGCCGCGGGAGATGAGGATCTCCCGTCCCGACCCGTTTTCGTCCGGAACCGACCGGTCCGCCCCGGTCTCCCGTTCCTGCCCGGCGGGTTGACTTCCCTGCGCCGGCGGGACAAGATACCAGAAGGATCTTTCCATCGGAATGAAAGTTCCCGTCGGGCGCCCGATACCGGGTACCGGGAAGATGGTGCAAGTCCATCGCTGCCCCGCAACTGTAACCGGCGACGAAATCCGCACCAAGGCCACTGGGGGATCTCTCCCGGGAAGGCGCGGAGAGTAGGTTCGTAACCGGAAGCCAGGAGACCGGCCCGACAGGGAGTTTTCCCGGACCACCTTTCGCGGGTGAAGGGTCGGGAATGCGGGCCTGCACGATCCGTCCCCCCCCTCCTTTCCCCTTCGAAGGATCGGGGGGAATTCTTGGTGAGTCTGCCGGACAGCGCGGGAGATGCGGCGGGCCCGGGCAGGGCGTGCCGGCTCCTCCTCTTCGCCCTTCTTCTTTCCCTCTCTTGCGGTCCGGCGCGCGCGCAGCCCGGCTTCCCTCTGGTCATGAATGACGACCGCGGCGTCTCCGTGCGGATGGATGCCGCTCCCCGCCGGGTCGTCTCCCTCGCGCCGAACCTCACCGAGATCGTCTTCCTGCTGGGGCAGGAGGAAAAACTGGCCGGCGTGACCCGATACTGCAATTATCCGCCCCGGGCGGCCGCGCTTCCCCGGGTGGGCGGGATCGTGGATCCCGATGTCGAGAAGATCATCGCGGCGGGACCGGACCTCGTCCTGTGCACGACGGACGGCAACCCGAAGGAAAGGATCCGGATCCTCGAGGAGATGGGGATCCCCTGTTTCGCGGTGGGGCCGCAGGACATGGCCGCGGTCTTCCGGACCATCGAGAGGATCGGCGCGCTTCTCGGCGCGCCGGGGAGGGGGGTCAGGGAAGCCGCCGCGCTCCGGGTCCGGGCGGAGCGCGCCTCCCGGGCGAAGCTCGATCCCCCCCCGCGCGTGCTCTTCGTCGTCTCCACCTCCCCGATGATCGCGGCGGGGAACGGGACGTTCCTGGACGAGCTCGTGCGCGCCTCGGGGGGGAGGAACGCGGCCGACGGCTTCGCCGGGCGGTATCCCCGCCTCTCCGTGGAGGATCTCCTCGCGGCAAGCCCGGATATCATTTTCGTGGCCGCGATGACGGGGGTGGAGGGGTTTCCCCCTTCCGTATCCCGGTGGACGGAGGTCCCCGCATTCCGCACCGGAGACGTCGTCACCCTGGACGGGGACCTGGTCACCCGGCCGGGCCCCCGGATGGTGGCCGCCCTGGAAACGGTGGCCGGAGCGCTCTCCGCATGGAAGAAGCGGAATCCCGCCGCCCGGGAGACAAAAGGGGTGACGCGATGAGAGGCAGGGTGCTCGTGTTCCCCCTCCTGGCTGCCGCCTTCGCGGGCGCGGTGGCTCTCTCCCTGTCCGTGGGCCCCGTTCCGGTCTCGTTCGCACAGCTGTTTCGGATCCTCGCGGGAGGGAGCGCCGATGGAGTCCCGGGGGGGGAAACGGCCGCGAAGGTCATCCTCACGCTCCGGCTCCCCAGGGCCCTTCTCGGGGGCCTGGTGGGCGGCGCCCTTTCCTCCTCCGGCGTGGCGTTCCAGGCGCTCCTGCGCAATCCGCTGGCCGACCCCTACATCCTCGGCGTTTCGGGGGGGGCCGCGGTGGGGGCGATGACCGCAAGTCTATTGCTGCCGGGCGACTCCTTTCTTCCGCTTCCGCTGTGCGCTTTTCTGGGGGCTGCGCTCGCGGCTTCCGCCGTCTTCCTTCTGGCCCGTCGCCGGAGCGGAATCTCCCGGGAACGGTTGATCCTGATGGGCGTGATCGTCGGCGCGTTCCTCAACGCCCTGATCATGATGATGGTCGCGCTCGCTCCCCCCGGGAGGATCCCGGGAGCCGTCTACTGGCTCATGGGGGACTTAAGCCTCGGCACGCCCGGGAGGGTCGGTCTCCTCGCGCCCTACGTGGCGGTGGGCGTGGCGCTTCTGGTTCTCCTCTCCCGGGGGATGGACCTGCTGCTCCTGGGCGACGAGGCGGCCTTCCAGAGCGGGCTGCCGGTGGAGAGGGTGAAGACGGCGGTGTATCTTACCGCGTCTCTTCTCGCCGGATCGGTGGTCGCGGTCTCGGGGCTCATCGGGTTCGTGGGACTGATCGTGCCGCACGGAGCACGGTCGATCGTCGGCTCCGGCCACCGGCGCCTGCTTCCGGCCGCTTTCCTCCTCGGTGCGACTTTCCTGATCGGGGCGGACGTGCTTGCCCGCATCGCTGGCCCCTCCGGGGAGCTGCCGGTGGGAGCGGTCACCGCCCTTTCCGGGGCGCCCTTTTTCCTCTATCTTCTGCGCCGCAACGGGGGGAAGCCTTGAGCGTCGACCCGTTGTCCGCAAACAACCTGACCTTCCGGTACGGGGACCGGGACGTGCTGGCCGGGGTCGACCTTCGCGTCGGGGAAGGGGAGGTCGCCGTCCTCCTGGGGCCGAACGGCGCCGGCAAGAGCACGCTCCTGAAAATCTTCTCGGGTCTGCTCCATCCCCATGCCGGAGAGGCAAACGTCCTGGGCCTTGCCCCCTCCGCGTACGGGAGGAGGGAGATGGCCAGGATCCTGTCGGTGGTGGGACAGGACCCGCCCCTCGATTTCCCGATGTCGGTGGAGGAGTACGTCATGCTCGGCCGGTTTCCCCACCACGGCTTCTTCGGCCAGGCGACGGCCGGGGACCGGCAGGAGGTCGACCGGGCGCTTTCGATGACATCCCTCCACGAACTCCGGGCGAGGGGTCTTGGCGAACTGTCCGCGGGGGAGCGGCAGCGGGCTGCCGTCGCCAGGGCGATCGCCCAGGGGGCGAGGGTGATGCTCCTGGACGAGCCTACGGCGTTTCTCGACATCTACCACCGGGTCGCGTTTTTCGAGATCGTCACGCGCCTCGCGGGGACGTTCGGCGTCACCGCGCTGATCGCCTCGCACGACCTGTCGCTGTGCGCGGAATACGGCGAGCGGATCGTCCTGGTCGCGGGGGGGAAGGTGCAGGCCGCCGGGCGGCCGGAAGAGGTGATCACGGAGGAACATATCCTGGCCGCGTTCGGCGTGAGGGTCGTCTGCGACCGGAACCCGGCCACCGGGACTGTCCGCGTCACTCCCGTGCGGAGGGGAGCGGAAAAACCGTCCGACCGAGGGAAAGGGAAGATCGATGAGGCGTGAGGCATGGAGGGGGGGATGGCCGGTCCTGGTCGCCGCCCTTGCGGCGTCGTTTCCGGCACCGTCCCTGGCGGAAGAGGCGACCCGGCTGGATCCGATCGTCGTCACCGCGACGAGGATCGAGCAGAAGGTCTCCGAGCAGGCGTCCGCGGTGAGCGTCGTCACGCGGGAGGAGATCGAGGGAAAAAGCCCCGTCGTGGCGGGGGACGTGCTCCAGGGGATCCCCGGGGTGGACGTGCAGCGAAGCGGCAGCGCGGGGAACCGGGAGAACATCAAGATCCGGGGCGGCCTCGGGACGCAGACGCTCGTCCTCATCGACGGGTTCCCGGTCAACAGCCCCACCCTGGGGGAGTTCGACGTCTCCTCCCTCCCCGTGGACGGGTTCGATCGCATCGAGATCGTCCGGGGGACCCAGAGCGCCCTGTACGGATCCAACGCGATGACGGGGGTGGTGAACTTCCTCCCCCGGAAGGGGGAGATGGGAAGACAGTACGGGGTGGGAGCCTCGGGAGGCAGCCACAATACCTTGACCTGGAAAGGATTCGGCCAGGGGGCGGGGGGGAAAGGAAACCTCTACCTGGGTGCGAACGGCTTCGAGAGCGACGGGATCGTCGAGAACGACGACACGTCCCTCGCCTCCTTCCTGGGGTCGGGGGAAGTCGAAACCGGCGGGTGGGGCAGGCTCCACGCGATCGTGCTTACCACGGACCAGGAGAAAGGGATCCCCGTCGATTTCGGGACACCTCATGACCGGAACCACGAACTGACGCGGCGGGGATTTCTGGCCGGCGCGCGCTGGGAGATGTTCGCGTCGGAGGCGATCACCGTGACCGCCTCCGGGAGCGTCTTCGACGAATTCTTCCACGACAGGGATCCGGCCGACCCCGGCGAGGTCTTTCCCTTCGAATACGACGACACGACCAAGACCCGGAAGACGATCCTGGGTCTCCAGGCGCGGTTTGTCGCCGGGCGTCGATCCACGACGTTCCTGGGCCTCGAGTACCAGAAGGACCGGGGGACGGACACCCTGTTCTCCAACTTCGGCGACACGGTTCTGGCCTCCTCGACCTACAACCGCTCGGTCTACCTCCAGGAGGAGCTTAGGGTAGGGGAGGGCACGGGGGTGAGTCTTGGCGCCCGGCTGGACGGAAACTCCGAAGCCGGGACACAGTTCAACCCCAAGGTTGCCATCTTTCAGGAGATTCCGGGAACGGGAGCGAGAGTGCGTGCCGCCGCCGGCCGGGGATTCCGCGTCCCCACCCTTTCGGAGAAGTCCGACCCGTTCATCGGCAACCCCTCCCTTTCCCCCGAGGTGGCCATCTCCTGGGAGGCTGGGGCGGATGCGGTGATCTTTCACGGGAAGGGGAGGATCTCCGCCACCTGGTTCTACCAGGACTTTCGCGACCTGATCCAGTTCGACGGCACGGTGCCCGGACCCGTCGGCTTCGGGGAGCTGCGCAACGTAGGGAAGGCGTTCTCGCGGGGGGTGGAGGCGGAGGCGGACGCCGAACTCCTTCCGGAGGTGTCGCTTCTTCTCACCTATACCTACACGGACACGTGGGACGCCGCCAACCAGCGCCGGATCCTCGGGGTACCGGAACATCGCGGCATGCTCTCGCTCCTGATGCACCCCTCGCCGCGGTGGGAGGGGCGGATCGACTGGCGGGTGGAGAGCGACCAGCTCGACGTTCCCCCGAACGGGGGCGACATCCGGCGCCCGGGGTACGCGCGGGTGGACCTGTTCACACGCTATCGCTGGGAGGTCGCGGGGGGCGATTTCCGGGAGGTCAGCCTGGTGGGGAAGGTGCAGAACCTGTTCGACAGGACGTACGAGGAACGGAAAGGATTCCCGTCCCCGGGATTCACCTTTCTCCTGGGGGCCGAGGTCAAGATCTGACGGAGAGCGGGGAAGGGGAGGAAAGGACGGCATGCCCGCCACGAAGGCGAAAACGGCAGGAAAGGAGGCGCCGCGGATCCGCTGGCCGGTCTTCTGGTCGGCGACCGCCCATCTCCTGGCGGTCCTCTCCCTGCTCGCGCTGGGGGGAGGCGGAACAGCCGGCCCCCTCCGGGGGGTCGTGGAGGTCATTCTGGTAAGGGCAGCCGGGGAGGAGGGGGCCGCGGCAAAGAGTCCGGTCCCCCGTCCGTCGATCCGGAAGTCGCGTGACCGGACGGTTCCCCGCCGGGCAACGCGAAAGGCCGCCTGGGAACCCCCGCCCCCGGTGGCAGGCGCCCCCGACCCGGGAGCGGTCGTTCCGGATGCGCCCGTCGGTCCCGGAAAAACGGACCCCGCCGGGGAGAGAGCCGGCCCGGCCGGCCGCCTCTTGTCTTCCCCTGGACAGCCCCCGGAGGGGCCCCTCCGGGATTCTTCCGGGCCGGTGACGGCTGCCCTCGATCCCGGCATGTCGGAGGGAGGATCCCGGGCCGGCCCGGGGAACGCCCTCCTTCGCGAGAGGATCCAGTCCCGGATCATCTATCCCGAGGAGGCCGTGCGGCGGGGGCAGCAGGGGGAGGTGCTTCTGCGCATCCGCATCGGGACGGGCGGGCTCCCGAGGGAGATCCGCATCGCCCGGAGCAGCGGAGCGAGGCTGCTCGACGAGGCCGCGCGCAGGGGAGTGGTCCGCGCCGCTCCGCTTCCGTCCGACCCCGGCTGGGTGGAGGTACCGGTCCTGTTCCGGCTGCGGTAGGCCCCCCCCGGCGCTCTTCTTTACTCCTCCGTGGAACAAAATATAATCTATACTGATTTCGTGGCCTCTCTGGGAGGGCGAGGAATGGACCGCACCATCCTGGAAAAATGCAGGGATGAGCTCCAGCGACAGATGGACGATCTGCTGGCGGGAGCGGGGAGAACGGTCTCCGACATGACCACGGTCCCGGAGGAGAACTTCCCGGACCCCACCGACAGGGCTCTCCTGGAATCGAACCGCAACTTCACCCTCCGCCTCCGCGACAGGGAACGGAAGCTCCTTTCCAAGATCAAGGAGGCCATGAAACGGATCGATGACGGCACGTTCGGCGTCTGCGAGGGGTGCGGCGGGGAGATCAGCGAGAAGCGGCTGGTCGCGAGGCCGGTAACCGCCTTGTGCATCGATTGCAAGACGGTCGCAGAGGAAGAGGAAGGCAGATAAGGGGCCTTTGCCCGCCGGTCCGCGGCGGCGCGTTCGTCCCTCTCTTCACGTTCCTTCCACGCCATTACCGGAGGACACATGACGGAACTTCGCAAAGACCCCATCGTGGGCCGATGGGTCATCATCTCCAGGGAGCGGGGACGCCGTCCCCAGGAATTTCCCCATGAAAGGGAGGTCCGGCAGGAGGGGTTCTGCCCCCTGTGTCCGGGGAGCGAGCGGTTGACCCCCCCCGAGATCCTCGTCTATCCGAAGGGAAATCCGCCCGGCGGCGGGACATGGACCCTCCGCGTGGTCCCCAACAAGTTCCCGGCACTCCGGATCGAGGGGGACCTCGGGAAGGCGGGAGAGGGGATCTACGACAAGATGAACGGGATCGGGGCGCACGAGGTCGTCGTCGAGACGGAGCGGCACGACCTCGATCTGTTCGACCTGCCGGAGGAGAGGGTCGCCGACGTCTTCCGGGCGTACCGGGAGCGCACCATCGACCTGAAGAACGACGAGCGGTTCAAATCCGTCCTCATCTTCAAGAACCACGGGTCGGCCGCCGGCGCGTCCCTCGCGCACAGCCACTCCCAGCTGATCGCGCTCCCCATCATCCCGAAGCGCGTGATGGAGGAGATGACCGGATGCCGGGACTACATGCGGTTCCGCGACCGGTGCCTGTTCTGCGACATCATCGTCCAGGAGGCGGACGTGAAGGATCGAATCGTCGAGGAGAGCGGGGAATTCCTTGCCTATTCCCCGTACGCTCCCCGGTTCCCCTTCGAGACGTGGATCGTCCCCAAGCGCCACCAGTGCGCATACGAGATGATCGAGGAGGACCAGATCCGGTCGCTCGGGGCCATGTTCCGGCGCACGCTCCGAAAGCTCAACCTGGCCCTGGAGAACCCCCCTTTCAACTACATCGTCCACAGCGCCCCCTTCCGGTCCGGGAGCGCCGACTTCTACCACTGGCACATCGAGATCATGCCCAAGCTCACGAAAGTCGCCGGCTTCGAATGGGGGTCCGGGTTCTACATCAACCCGACGCCCCCCGAGGAGTCGGCCAAGTTCCTTCGCGAGTTGCCCGGGTAAGGGAGAGGCCGCCGCCGCATGAGAGTCCTCATCGTTTCCTCCGAGATCGTCCCGTTCGCCAAGACGGGNNCAGGTGGACCGGGAGCGGTTTCCCCTCACGTCCGGGCCCTCCTTGCGGGTCCCCGTCGGCCACCGGGAGGAGCCCGGCGTGATCATGGAGACGGACGCGGGCAGCGGCATCAGGGCGTATCTGGTGCGAAACGACCGGTATTTCGACCGGGAGTTCTACTACGGGACGAAGGACGGCGACTACGTCGACAACTGCGAGCGGTTCGCCTTCTTCTGCCGGGCGATCATGGAGTGGATCGGACAATCGGGGCGCCCTTACGACATCCTCCACTGCAACGATTGGCAGACGGCGCTCCTTCCCGCCTACGTCAGAACCCTCTATTCCAAGGAGGCGGCGTTCCGGTCCACCGGAACCGTGTTCACCGTCCACAACCTCGGGTACCAGGGACTCTTCTGGAACCATGACCTCCCGCTCACGGGGCTCGGCTGGGAACTGTTCACCCCCCAGGGAGTCGAGTTCTACGGAAAGCTCAGCGTGCTGAAGGCCGGCCTCGTCTTCTCCGACATCCTCACCACCGTGAGCGACACCTACAGCCGGGAGATCCAGACGCCCGAGTACGGCCACGGTCTCGAGGGAGTGCTCTACGAGCGGAGGGCAGACCTCTACGGGATCTTGAACGGTGTCGACTACGAGGACTGGAACCCGGAGACGGACCCCCTGATCGCCGCCCGATATTCCCATCGGGACCTGTCGGGGAAGAAGGCCTGCCGCGAAGACCTCCTCGCCGAGTTCGGGTGGGAAGGACCTGTGGACGAGCCCGTCATCGGGGTCGTCGGGCGCCTGACCGCCCAGAAGGGGTTCGACCTGATCGAGCAGATCGGGGGCTGGCTGGCGGCGCAGCCGGTACGGGTCGTCATCCTCGGGACGGGGGAGAGGAAATACGAGGACGCGATGGCCGGGTTCGGACGCCTCCATCCGGACAGAATCTCCCTCCGGTTCGCCTTCGACAACCGTCTGGCGCACAAGATCGAGGCCGGTTCGGACATCTACCTCATGCCGTCGCGGTACGAGCCGTGCGGCCTGAACCAGATCTACAGCCTCCGGTACGGCACCGTGCCCGTCGTCAGGAACACGGGGGGGCTCGCCGACACGGTGATCGACGCCGACGAGGTTCCCGCCCGGGGGACGGGATTCAAGTTCCACGGCTACGATTCGGCGGAACTGCAGGACGTGCTCTCGAGGGCCCTTAGCGCCTATGCGGACAAGCCCCGGTGGGAGGCGATCGTGAAACGGGGGATGATGAAGGATTTCTCCTGGGAGGCCTCCGCCAGGGAGTATGTGTCCGTCTACGAGAAGGCGCTCCGGAAAAAGGGCGCGCTGCCCTGACCGGCCCCATGGACAACCTCTCCGACTCGAAATTCGCTCTCCTCTCCCGGGTGGTCGAGATCTCCAATTCGAACATCCAGATCGAGAACCGCCTCAAGTACATCTGCGACCTTCTCGCGCGGGATTCCGGGGCGGAATGCGTCTGCGTCTACCGGCGCGAACCGAGGGGGGAGTACATCCTCCCGTGGGTGTCGTCCTGCGTGGCGATCGAAGAGTGCACCCTGTTCGATTTCCGGATCCGGCCGGGGGAAGGGGTGGCCGGCAAGGCGATCCAGAAACGGGCCCCGGTCTTCTACCCCGACGTGCAGGCTTCTCCTCCGCCCCTGTCGGTGGCGCGGGAGATCCGGGAGTTCCGGTCGATCCTCTCCGTCCCCATCATGGACGACGTCTACCTCTACGGGGCGATGAACTTCTCCGACCGCTCCCCGCAGACGTATTCCGAGGAGGACGTCCGGCTCTTTTCCGCCGTGGCCACGGAGGTGGCGGGGGCGATCCGGAACAGCAGGCTCTATCACGACGCCCGGAAGCGGGTGTCCGAGCTCATCACGCTCAACGAGATCGGGCGGGCGATCACCTCCACGTTCCATGTCCGGGAGATTCTCGGGTACGTGGCGAAAACCACCTCCCGGCTCCTGCAGTCCGACGGGTGCACCGTCCGCCTGGAGGGGGGCGGCCGGGGGGCCCTCAAGGTCATCCTGGACGAAGGGTACGAGCGGCCGGGAATGAAGCGCGAGATGCGGGCCCACGGGAAGCTCCTCGCGCACCAGATTTTCCGGGAGAAGAGACCCCTTCTGATCAACGGACCGGAGGACTCCCCGAGGTACCGCGCTCTTGCCCAGAGCGGGGTCGCCTCCTTCCTCGGTCTTCCGATCATCTCCAAGGGAAAGACGCTTGGCGTCATCAGCTACTACTCCTGCACGCCGCAGGTCGTCTTCGACATGGAAGTGATGCACCTGATGCAGACCATCTGCAGCCAGCTTGCGAACATGATCGAGAATTCGGCGATGTTCCGGGAGGCGCAGCAGGTGGCCCAGGAGAACCAGGTCCGGGCCCGGCGGTTCGCGATTCTGTACCATGTGACGCGGGCGCTCATCTCCACCGTGAAGACGGAGCGGCTGCTCCCGATCATGATGCACGCGCTCACCTCCCCCACAGGGTTCCACTTCAGCAGGGCGATCCTCTTCCTTCTCTCCGACGACGGCTCCACGCTCCTGGCCCGGATGGGGATGGGGCCGAGGACCGTCAAGGAGGCCCGCCGGGCCGCGCGGGCCTCCCGCGTTCCGCCGGAAGAGGAGTGGGCGGATGCGGACGCGGGCCAGATCGGGAAGATGCTCTGGCCCGGCATGGAGGATTTCTCGCTTTCCCTGGAAACATCCGGGTGTCTCGTGGCGAAGGCGGTCCTGGAGAAGCAGGCCGTCCGGACGGAATCCGGCTGCGGGGCGGCTCCGGCATACTCCCCGGCGGGGATCTGCGGAAGCCACCCGCCCTCCTTCGCGACGGTCCCCTTGGTCATCCGGGGCGAGGCGCGAGGGGCCATCTACGTGGACAACAAGTTCCGGGAACGGGAGATCACGGAGGAGGACATCCAGATCCTGACGATGTTCGCCTCCGAGGCGGGTCTCGCCATGGAGAACGCCACACTGTACGAGAGCCTGGAGGACGCGCTCGGCAAGGTCCGGCAGGCCCAGGATCTTCTCGTCCAGAGCGAGAAGCTGGCGGCGCTGGGGGAGATGGCCGCCCGGATCGCCCACGAGATCAAGAACCCCCTCACCGTGATCGGGGGATTCGCGGCGCGACTCGCCCGCAAGGAGAAGGGCGGCGGCCGGCACAACACGCCTACCGCGCGGTATGCCGAGATCATCCTCGGGGAGGTGAAGCGGCTGGAGCGGACCGTCCAGCAGACGCTCTACTTCTCGCGGGAAGCGATGCCCGAATTCCGGCCGGTGGACATCAACGCCGAAATCCGGGACGTCCTGGGAATGTTCCGGGACGAACTCGAGGAGAGGGGCATCGAAAAGGAGGTGGATCTTTCGGAGGGGATCCCCGAGATCGTCGTCGCCCCGGACCAGATCCGGCAGGTGCTCTGGAATCTCCTCTCCAACGCGATCCAGGCGATGGGGGAGGGGGGCAAGCTCACGCTGGTCACCCGGCCGGCCTCGGAGGACGAGGGGGACGGCGTGGTCTTGCTTGTCGGCGATACCGGCGGGGGGATCCCCCACGACGTGGTGCACAACATCTTCAACCCCTTCTTCACCACGAAGCCGAAGGGGACGGGGCTCGGGCTTCCCATCGTCCACGCCATCGTCCAGAACCACGGCGGGACGATCCAGCTGGACAACCGGGAGGGGGAGGGGGTGACGTTCTCGATCTTCCTGCCCAGGGTGCCGAAGGAGAAGGGGGCGGGGATCCGGATCCTCGAGCAGATGCGGAAAGGCGGCAGGGATGCACCCTTCGCTAAAGAGCATTCGGGATAAGGTGTCGGCCGGCGAGCGGGTGTCCGAAGAGGACGCCCTCGCCCTGTACCGCAGCAGGGACATCCATGAAGTCGGGGAGATGGCGGACCTCGCCAACCGGCGCATGAACGGGAGCCGCGTGTACTTCATCGTCAACCGGCATATCAACCACACCAACATCTGCGTCAACCGGTGCAAGTTCTGCGCGTTCAGCAAGGGCAAGGAGGAACCCCTCGCCTACACCATGGCGATGGACGAGATTCTCGCCCGGGCGGAGGAGGCGCGCTCCCAGAACGCGACGGAGCTCCACATCGTCGGCGGTCTTCACCCGGACCTGCCGTTCGATTTCTACCTTCGGATGCTCCGAACCCTGCGGGAGCGTTTCCCGGAGATGCACCTCCAGGCCTTCACGGCCGTGGAGATCGACTACTTCGCCGGGATCACGGGGCTTCCCCTGGGGGAGGTCATCCGCCAGCTGAAGGATGCCGGCCTGGGGAGCCTGCCGGGAGGGGGGGCGGAGATCTTCGCCCCGGAGGTCCGGAACCGGATCTGCCCGGAGAAGATCTCCGGGGACCGGTGGCTCGAGGTGATGGAAGAGGTGCACGGCGCCGGGCTGCGGAGCAACGCGACGATGCTGTACGGCCATGTGGAGACGCTCGCCTCCCGCGTCGACCACATGCGGCGGCTCCGGGAGCTGCAGGACCGGACCGGCGGCTTCCAGTCGTTCATCCCCCTGGCGTTCCATCCGAAGAACACGGAGATCGCGAAGGGGTACACGACGGGGCTGGAGGACCTGCTCTCCCTCGCGGTGGGGAGGATCTACCTCGACAACTTCCGCCACGTGAAGTCGTTCTGGATCATGGTCGGCCCCAAGGTCGCCCAGGTCTCCCTTCATTTCGGCGTGAACGACATCGACGGGACGGTGGTGGAGGAGAAGATCACCCACGCCGCCGGCGCCCAGACGGGACAGGAGATGACGGTGGCCGGGCTGGTCTCCATGATCCGCCAGGCCGGGAGGATCCCCGTCGAGCGGGACACGCTGTACAACGTGGTCCGCGAGTGGCCGGAAGGCGAACCGACGTGACGGCCCCCCCGTCCTGGCGGGACGCGCTCGAGAGGGCTGCGGGGGGCCAAGCGACCGTCAGGGACGCGGCGCTCCTCCTCCGGGAGGCTCCCCTGTTCGACGTGGGGCGGGCCGCGGACGAGGTCCGGAGGCGTCTCCACCCGGACGACGTGGTCACCTATATCGTCGACCGGAACATCAACTACACGAACGTCTGCGCCTGCCGATGCTCGTTCTGCGCCTTCTTCCGGGGGAAGGAGGACCCCGGCGCATACGTCCTCTCCGACGCCGAGCTCTCCCGGAAGATCGAGGAGACACTCGACGCGGGCGGAACGCAGATCCTCCTCCAGGGGGGGCTGCACCCCGACTGGGGGCTCCCGGAGGCGGTCCGGCTGGTCACGGAGGTGAAGAGGCACCCCATTCGCCTCCACGGCTTCTCCCCGCCGGAAATTGCCCATTTCGCGGGCCGGTCCGGCGTTTCGATCGCCGAGGCGATCTCCCGGCTGAAGGATGCCGGGCTGGACTCCATCCCCGGAGGAGGGGCGGAGATTCTCGACGACTCCGTGCGGGGGGTCATCAGTCCGAACAAGATCGGGTGGGAGCAGTGGGCCGCGGTGATGCGCGAGGCGCACCGGCAGGGGCTGCCAACATCCGCGACGATGATGTTCGGAAGCATCGAGGCGCCGGAGCACGTCGCCTCCCACCTGGTCCGCATCCGGGAACTCCAGGAGGAGACGGGAGGCTTCCTCTCGTTCATCCCCTGGACTTTCCAGTCCGGGAACACCCTCCTTTCCCGCGACCCGCGGTTCGGGGAGGGCCGGGGTTCGGGCCTCGGCCACGCGGTGGGCTACCTCCGCGTTCTGGCCGTCGCGCGGCTCGTTCTCCGGAACGTCCGTACGATCCAGGTGTCGTGGGTGACGATGGGGGCGAAGATCGCCCAGCTGGGGCTCTTCTTCGGCGGGAACGACTATGGAAGCACGATGATGGAGGAGAACGTGGTGGCGTCCGCGGGGGTGGCTTTCCGGATGTCCGAGGAGGAGATCGTCGCCACGATCCGGGACGCGGGGTTTCGCCCGAGGAGACGGGAGGAGCATCGATGCTTGACCTGAAGTTCGTGCGGGAGAACATGGACCTCGTCGGGGATGCGCTGCGCCGCCGCCGGACCGCGGCCACCCTTTCCGGGTTCGAGGAGCTCGACAGGGCGCGGAGGGAGACCCTTGCCGCCGTGGAGAAGCTCCGGGCGGAGAGGAACGAGGCTTCCGAGGAGATCGGCCGCCTGCGGCGGGAAAACCGGGACGCCGCCGCCCTGATGGAGCGGATGAAGGGGGTCTCCGCGGCGATCCGGGAGAGGGAGTCCGGCCTGCCCGGCATCGAGCGCCGGATGGAGGAGATGCTCCTTTCCCTTCCCAACATCCCGGATCCGTCGGTCCCGGAGGGGGAGGGAGAGGAGGACAACCCGGTCGTCCGGACATGGGGAGATCCCCCATCGTTCCCCTTTCCGGTGCGGGACCACGTCGACATCGGGTCGGGGCTCGACATCCTGGACTTCGACCGGGCCGCGAAGATCGCGGGCGCCCGGTTCTGCCTGATGAAGGGCGCGGGGGCCCTTCTGGAGCGGGCCCTCATCAACTTCATGCTGGACGTCCACACGCGCGAACACGGCTACACGGAGGTTCTCCCGCCCTTCCTGGCGAACTCCGCCTCCTTCTTCGGCACCGGCCAGCTTCCCAAGTTCGAGGAGGACCTGTTCCGCGTGGCCGGGACCGACTACTTCCTCGTGCCCACCGCCGAAGTGCCGGTCACCAACATCGTGCGGGACGAGATCCTCCCCGCCGATTCGCTTCCCCGGAAGATGACGGCCTACACTCCCTGCTTCCGCGCGGAGGCAGGGTCGCACGGAAAGGACGTCCGCGGGATGATCCGCCAGCACCAGTTCAACNNGGTACCGGGAGATCTCCTCCTGCAGCAACTTCACCGACTTCCAGGCGCGACGCGCGAAGATCCGGTTCCGCGACGGCGCCACGGGGAGGACGCGGCTCGCCCACACCCTGAACGGATCCGGTCTGGCCGTGGGGCGGACGGTGGTGGCCATCCTCGAGAACTTCCAGCGGGAGAACGGCTCCGTCTTCCTCCCGGAGGCCCTGCGCCCCTACATGGGCGGGATGGAGCAGATCGGCCCGTAGAGATACTGCCAAGATCGGGGACGTTCTTAAACTTTTTCATGTTTGGGATGTCCACCGCGAAGGAGGGTCCCGATGCGTCGTTTCTGGAATCCGGAGGATATCCATCCCCGGGAGCTTGCCCCCGGAGTCATGGCGAAGATCGCATCCGGGGAGAAGGTGATGCTTTCCCTGGTCACCCTCGCGCCGAACGCGGTCGTCCCCATGCATGCCCACCCGCACGAGCAGATGGGGATGATGGTGTCGGGGACGTTGGAGCTGACCGTAGCCGGGGAGACGCGCACCCTCTCCGGGAACGCGATCTTCCTTGTCCCGGGGGACCTTTCCCACAAGGCCGTGGCGGGACCGCAAGGGGCGATGACCCTCGAAGCCTTCTCGCCCCCGCGGGAGGAGTTCCGCTAGAAGGAGGTCGTTGATGACACGAAGTCAACTCACTCTGAAGAGTGTTCGGGTGCGGCCCGTCGTTGTGCCCTTGAAACGGCCGATTGTCTCGAAAGTTGGCCTGTATCAAGACTGGCCGCTGATTCTGATTGATCTCTACACCAACGAAGGTGTTGTGGGTCACAGCTACCTCGAGCCGTATCTCAAGCAGTCGATGCGTTATATCGTTCCCGCGATCGAGGATCTCGCCGAAGCGGCGAAAGGCCAACCGGTGGCACCATTTGATGGTTTTCGCCGAGGGATCGGCTCGCTGCATCTCGTCGGCCGTGAAGGAGTATCACTGATAGCAGTATCCGGTCTCGACATGGCGGCATGGGATGCTCTGGCCAAAGCCGCCGAAATGCCACTCGCCGTTTTCCTCGGCGGCACAGTTGGTCCGGTTCCCGCCTACAACAGCAGCGGACTATGGCTCACGCCGCCGTGCGCGACGGGGCCGGCCCAACAGTGAAGCTCATGTGCGACTTCAACCAGGGCTTGTCGCTGGGAGACGCGCTCGTGCGATGCCACGCTCTCGACGACCAGGGGCTCTATTGGTTTGAAGAACCGATCACCTACGACAACATTCCGGGTTACGTGCAGCTGGCGCGGGAGCTCAAGACTCCGGTTCAGCTCGGGGAAAACTTCTACGGCCCGCGCCTGCTGTATCAAGCCGTGCTTGCCGGTGCGGGCGACTACATTATGCCCGACCTCATGCGCATAGGCGGTGTCAGAGGGTGGTTGCGTGCGGCGGCAATTACGGGTGCCGCCGGCATCCCGATGTCCACGCATCTCTACCCGGAAATCGCCGCGCATCTCATGCGCGTCACCGATACCGCACACTGGCTTGAGTGGCAAGATTGGGCTGATCCAATCCTGTCCGAGCCGTTTCCAATCAAGGACGGTCACCTCATGGTCCCTGACCGGCCTGGTCAGGGCATTGCGTGGAACGAGAAGTCCGTCGCCAGGTTCGCACAATGATGGGAATACTGTGGCTGCAGAACTCGCGCCCTAACCGGCGCTTGCAGGGGACGCCCGCAAGCGGGCGCCCCTGCAAGTGCGACGTTCGACCGTCCGACCGATTCCCGCCTTCGGCGTCCTCCCCCTCCCTGCCGGTCCCCGGTTAGGGGGAGGCGACGACCAGTTTTCTCGCCGGCTTCCTCTTTGTTTTCCGGGTCGCCTTTGCTTTCGCCTCCTCGGCGACCCACCGGTTGATGGCGTTCAAGTACGCCTTGACGGCCGCCTCGATGATGTCCGTGGAGCTCGCCGACCCGGCGAAGATCGTCCCGTTGTCCCGGATCCGGACCGTCGCCTCGCCGATGGCGTCCTTGCCCGACGTGACGGCGGAAAGGCCGAAATTGATCAGCCGGAACTTCTTCCCGACGATCCGCTCGATGCACTTGTAGGCCGCCTCGATCGGACCGTTCCCCGTGGAGGCCTCCTCGATCACCTCGTCGTGGCGCTTCAGTCTCAGGGCGGCCATCGGCGTGGCCTGCGTGCTCGAGAGGATCTGGACGTGCTCCAGGCGGTACGTTTCGGGCACCTTGAAAAGTTCTTCCTGCACAAGGACCTCCAGATCCTCGATCATCACTTCCTTCTTCTTGTCCGCCAGCGCGAGGAACTTCTGGTAGAGGGAGTCGAGCTGGCTGTCGGTGAGCTTGTGGCCGAGGCCCGAGATGTGGTGCTTGAGAGCCGCCCGCCCGGACCGCGCGGTGAGGGCGAAGGTGTGGGCCGCCCCGCCGACGTCCTCGGGACGGATGATCTCGTAGGTGGAGCGGTCCTTGATGATCCCGTCCTGGTGGATGCCGGAGGAGTGGGCGAAGGCGTTCGTCCCCACGATCGCCTTGTTCCGCTGGATGGGCAACCCCATGAGGGCCGATACCATCTTGCTCGTCTTCATGATCTCTTTGGTGTTGATCCCCGTGCGGAGGTTCCCGAAGATCTCCTTCCGGGTGTGGATCGCCATGACCACTTCCTCGAGGGAGGCGTTCCCTGCCCGCTCCCCGATCCCGTTCATGGTCACCTCGGCCTGCCTCGCCCCCGCCAGAATTCCCGCCAGGGTGTTGGCGGTTGCCATCCCCAGGTCGTTGTGACAGTGCATCGAGAGGACGACCTTGTCCAGTGCGGGGACCCTCTCCTTCAGCCGCCGGATGCGGTCCGCCATCTCCTGGGGCGTCGCGTACCCCACCGTGTCGGGGACGTTGATCGTTTTCGCTCCCGCCTTCACGACCGCTTCGACCGTTCGGCACAGGAAGTCGAAGTCCGTACGTGCGGCGTCCTCGGTGGAGAACTCCACGTCGGGGCAGAGCGAGGAGGCGTACTTTACCGTGTCCACGCACCACTGGAGGATCTTCTCCCGGTCCGAGCGGAACTTCTTCTGGATGTGGATGTCCGACGTGCCGAGGAAAGTGTGGATCCGCGCCCGCTTCGCGCCCTTGACGGCCTCCCACAACGTGTCGATGTCCTTCTTGATCGCGCGGGCGAGCCCCGTCACGATCGGCCCTTTGACCTCCCGGGCGACCGCCTGGACGGACTCGAAATCTCCCGGCGAGGAGGCGGGAAAGCCCGCCTCGATGATGTCCACGCCGAGCGCCGCAAGCTGCCGGGCGATCTTCACCTTCTGCTCCTTTGCCAGTTTCGCCCCGGGGACCTGCTCCCCGTCCCGCAGCGTCGTGTCGAAGATGAATACTTTTTCCGCCATCTCTTCCTCCCTTCTGTTTTCCTTTCCGGGGGACATTCCTCGGCTTGAGTAGAACGTTTTAGGAGTGTCCCCCGCCAACAACAAAAAAGGCCGCCGGGCTGGAGATCCCCGGCGGCCGAAACGAAAACGCCGCGGGGATCGATGCCGGTCCCCGCGGCCATGTTGAGCGTACGCCTATGTCGTCACGCGCTCACGCGGTTGCGGGCCGGCACCCCCGTAGGCCCAGTAGGGCGAGGCCGCTAAGTCGAACTTTCTCCCGCGCATGTGCTACCGGAATCATGGTTTCCTAAGGGTACGGGGGTACCGAGCGTCTTGTCAAGTCCGTTTTTGCGGGGGGAGGAAGCGCGCAGGCGCCCCGATCCCCGCGGAAACGATGATGCGGACCGCCAGCTCCACCGGGATGTCGAGGTGCACCACCACTTCCTCGGGGAAGAAGAGGACATCCCCGAAGTAGATGTGGTTGGTGGGGACGAACACGACGGCCAGGGTTCTCCCGTCCCTTTCCACCGTGCCCGTGCGGAAGCCGATCGCCTGCGACCCCTCCATGGGGTACGGCACCAGGACCACTTCCTTGAATGACCGGACGTTGTTGGGAGAGAAGGCGTCCGTCAACTGCTTCACGGTGGAGTAGATCGTTCGGTACCAGGGGATCCGGTTGATGAATGTGTCCAGGGCGGAGAGGATCCTCTCGCCCGCGACGTTCTTCGCGAAGAAGCCGACCAGGAGGATGATCACCATCCCCGCGAGGATCCCCGTCCCCGGGATGTGAGCGACATCCGGCTCGATCATTTCCGCGACGCCGCCGATCAGGGGAGAGAAAAGGCTGTCCAGTTTCTGGAAGAACCAGTAGAGGAGGGCTACGGACACCACCAGGGGAATGATGACGAAAAGGCCGGTGAGGAAAGTGGTCTGCAGTTTCTTCTTCACCGGTGTATTCTATCGTAAATTGCGGGGGAGGTGTCTTTCCAATGGACCACGCGGTCGTCATGGCGGGGGGCTCGGGGAAGCGGTTCTGGCCCGAGAGCCGGATGCATCGGTCGAAGCAGTTCCTGGACCTGACGGGGCGCGGACCGATGATCGTCGAGACGGTGCACCGCCTCCTTCCCCTCGTTCCTCCGAAGAACGTCTGGGTGGTCGCGGGGGAAAAGGACGCCCCGCACCTGTCGCACCGCGCACTCGGCATCCCGCCCGGGAACATCGTGCTGGAGCCCGACGGCAGGAACACCGCTCCCGCCATGGCTCTGGCGGCTGCGCGCATCGGGCGCCGGGACCGGGAGGCGGTGATCGCCGCCACCCCGGCGGACCACGCCGTAGCGGATGCGGCATCCTTCCGGGCGGTTTTGGGGAAGGGTTTCCGCCTTGCCCGGCGCACGGGCCGCTTCGTGACGCTGGGGATCGCTCCCGCCCACCCGGCGACCGGCTACGGGTACATCGAGAGGGGCGATCCGTTCCGCGAGGGAGGGGATGGCGTGTACCTGGTGCGAAGGTTCACCGAGAAGCCCGATCTCAGGACTGCCCGGAGGTTCCTCCGCGCCCGCAGGTTCTACTGGAACAGCGGGGTCTTCGTCGTACGCGCGGAAACCTACCGCGACCGCGTGGCCCGGTTTCTCCCCGCGGTCCACCGGGAGCTGGAACGGGCGCTCCGGGACGCCGGGAAGAAGGCATTCCGGGAGAGGTTGCGCCGCGCCTATGCCCGCATACCGTCGGTCTCCGTCGACTACGGGATCCTGGAAAAGGAGGACGGGATCCTCGTCATCCCGTCGGATTTCGGGTGGAACGACATCGGAACCTGGCGGTCTCTCCAGGAGTTCCTCGGGGGGGCGGGGGAGAACGTCACCGCCGGGAAGGTGATCCTTGCGGACACCCGCGGAGCCCTCGTCCGGTCGGACCGGGGGGTGGTCGCGGTCATCGGGATGGAGGACGTGGTGGTCATCCGGAGCGGGGACGCGGTCCTCGTCTGCCCCCGGCATCGGTCGGAGGAGGTGAAGGGGATCGTGGAGGAGGTGCAGCGGAGGTTCCCCGACCTGGCGTAAACCCCGTTACCGCACGGTGTCGTCGAAGACGGTGACGACCCCCCTTACCTCGAATTCCAGCGTTCCCCTGGGCGTCTGTATCGAGACCTCGTCGCCCGGTTTCCGGTTGAGGAGCGCCCTGCCGATCGGCGAGGCGATCGAGACGAAGTTCTTCTTTCCGTCGGCGATCTCCGGGATCACCAGGGTATACCGGGTCTCTTGCCCCGTCCCGGCATCCTCGACGGTTACCTTGCTTCCGAGGCCCGCACGGTCCCTCGGGATGGCCGCGACGTCGATGCGGGAGAGGTCCGCAAGCCTCTTCTGGATCTGGGCGAGGCGGGCGTTCTGGGTGGATTGCCTCTCCTTGGCCGCTTCGTACTCGCCGTTCTCCGTGAGGTCCCCGTGCGCGAGCGCCGCCTGGATCTCCTTCGGGAGGACCACCCGGAGTTCGTATTCGATCTTCTTTGCCTCTTCGGTCAGCCGTTGCATCGACTCGCGGAGAAAATCCATGGCGGCCCCCCTTAGTGGAAAATGAGCTTTCCGCCGAAATGGCCGAGGACGATGTTCGTCAGGGTGCAGGCGGCCAGAAGGAAGCCGTACACCCACCCCATCCCGGCAAGCGGCTGGGTGGCAACGTCCGGGACGAAGATCCGCAGCAGCACCGCGGGGACGGAAAGGCCGATGAGAACGAACGCGCCGACGATCTTGATCCGGAACACGGATGTCATGTATCCCTGGTACCGGATCTTCCAGTCGAGGAACCCGGTGATGGCGGCCGCCGGCGCGGTGGCAGCGCCGAAGGCGGCCATGAGGAACGCCCCTGTCTCGAAGTCCTTCGCTCCCGTCGCGAGATACAGCAAAAACGACGCCAGCGAGACCGGGAAGAGCGCCTGGGGAAAATGCACGAACATCGGGTGAAACCAGGTGTTCTCCAGGATCTTCATCCGGTACCTCCGTTCCCTACCCTTCCGGGGTGGGCACGCCGCGTCATGCTCCCGGCATGTAATGTCCGATGCACCTGCCGGCCAGACGGTTCCGGGCGATTACCGGGACCGCCGGACGGGTTGGGCAATTCAATCCCGTAGGGGTCGGAAGAATTCCTTCGGCGCGTCGCAGACGGGACCGATGTCGGGCGGCATCCCGCCCTCGTGGATGGAGCCGCAGATGACGCACTCCCGCCGGGTCATCAGAAAAAAATCTTATCAGACGGGTGGTCCCCCCGGGGCAAAATATTCCCAAGGTCCTCGACGGTCGTCGACCGTTACCGCGGGAGGTGGCCCGGTGGGTTCGGCAGGGAGTTTCCCGCCACGTCCGGCAGGACGGTGCCCGCGTCCGGGATGACGAGCGGAGAGGGAAGCCCCCCCAGCAGACCTTCCGCCTTGCGTACGGCGTCGTCGAGGGAGGCGGCGGGGAGCATCCCCATCCTCTCCACGTCCTCCGGCGGCAGGGAGGAGACCAGGACCACCCGGCACGTTTTTGCCTTGGAAAACGTCGCGTGGGCCGTCTGCCCGTAGATCTCGTAGTTCGCCCGAAGCTCGGTCTCCATCTCCCCGGGGTCCCCGAAGCGGAACCAGGGGAAGAAGGACGGGCTTCCGAACCCGTCCCGGCACTCGGCGAGGAGAATGATGACCCCCCCTTCTTCGGTGGCGCGGAAGGCGCTGTCCAGCGCCTTGTGGGACTGGATGAAGTTGATATCCTTCGGGAACCCCCCTGCGGAAGCGATCACGAGGGGATACCTCTTCGCCACGGGGACGCGGTACACTTTTGCATACCTGGAGCACGCCTCCTCGTGCGCCTTCTGCCAGTGCCCGGCGACCGCGTCGAAGATCTTCCTCTGCGGGGTGAGCAGCGAGTTGAACAGGAAGGTCGGGGTCGCCATGGCGACGGCCTCGACGATGTCCTCGTGCACGGGGTTCCCCGCGAGAATCCCGGGGCGGGCGAGCGGATGCTTCCCGGGACCGTCCGTCCGGAAGATGCGGAAGTGCGTGGCCGTCGCGGTCTCCCGCGCGGCGCACCCCGGGACGAGGGCCTTCCTGCCCCCTCCGAACCCCGCGAAATAGTGGAAGGTGATCGTTCCCGTGAGCACGATCCGGTTGTGCTCCATCAGGGGGCGGCTGATGCGGACGGGCGTCCCGCGGGAGGTGACGCCGAGGTGGACGGTCTCCCCGTCGGGGTCCGACTGCGCCACGCGGATGCCGGAGGAGATCTCCGGCCCCACGACCTCGCGAAGCTCGTCGTCCGACAGGGCCCGGTGGGTCCCCCGCGCCACGAATACCGTCACCCGTTTCCTCGCGATTCCCGCGGCGTCGATCTCCTGGAGGAGGGGGGTGAGGAACCTCTCCGTGGCGGAGTAGCGCGTGACGTCCGACACGGGAACGGCGACCGAGTCCGCAGGGCGGACAAGTTCCCGGAGGGGAAGGCACCCGACGGGGCGTGCGATCCTCTGGCGGATCAGGGCGTCCTCGGAGGGGGGGGCAAAAGGAGGACGGGCGGCCAGCCGGTAAACGCTGCGGAAGATCGTTTCCTCGAGGGTCGCGTGCGTCTGTCCGTAATTCAGGACGACCGCCCTGCTCCTCATCGCCCCTCCCCTTCCTGGCATGGGCCCTCCCGCGGGCCGGTCGCCCTGCGGGTGCGGCTTCCTATTGTCCCAGTTTCTCGGGAACGGGGAATTCCCGGCTGCAGTGCGGGCAGATGATGCTGTCGCCGGGCTGCCAGGCTCTCGCCTCTTTCCGGGAGGCGCACGAGGGCAGCAGGAGGAGGACCGTGAGCAGGGCGGCCATGCGCAGGAACGTCATTTCGATCTCCTTTTGTCCGGCATTCCGGATCTCCGCGCACCTATTGCGGGGCCGGCACAATCCCCATACTATAATGACCCGGCGCGCGATGCAAAGCGGCCGGGGAGGAAACCCGATGGAAAACCGGGATTGGCGGGACTTCGCGGAGGATGTGGCACGCGGGGCGGGGGAGATCCTCCGGCGGAACTACGGGAAGCGGCAGTCCATCCACTACAAGGGCGAGATCAACCTCGTGACGGACGTGGACCGGCAGTCCGAGGAGTACATCATCGGGAGGATCCGCTCCTCCTTTCCGGACCACGGGATCCTCTCCGAAGAGAGTTCGGAGCTCGTCTCTCCCTCGCCGTACCGCTGGCTCATCGACCCCCTCGACGGGACGACCAACTACGCCCACAACTACCCCTGCTTCTGCGTGTCCGTGGCGATCGAGAGGGACGGGGAGCTCCTCGCGGGGGCCGTGTTCGACCCGCTCCTGTCCGAGTCGTTCACCGCTTCGCCGGCGGCGGGGGCTTTTCTCAACGGAGAGCGGATCGCCGTCTCCCCGGTCGGGGAGCTTCGCCGGTCCCTCCTCGCCACCGGCTTCGCCTATGACGTGAACCAGACGTCCGACAACAATCTCGATTTTTTCCGGGAGTTCGTCTTCACCGGGCAGGCGATCCGCCGCGACGGATCCGCGGCCCTCGACCTGTGCTACCTCGCCTGCGGAAGGTTCGACGGGTTCTGGGAACTGAAGCTCAAGCCCTGGGACACGGCGGCAGGGCTGCTCATCCTCCGGGAGGCGGGAGGATGGGCGACCCGGCTCGACGGCTCCCCCTACGACATCCACCAGCCCGACATCCTCGCCTCGAACGGCAGGATCCACGA
>DOTC01000191.1 GCA_003513855.1 Deltaproteobacteria bacterium
AAGAGATCGGCAAGGCCGTCGCCCGGAACCTCAAATACGCGTATGTCAGCAAGAGTACGATCTACAGGGATATCGAAAAACACGGGGAACAGTGGCTCAAATGGGGGGCGGAGCTCGACGAGCACGCTCCGTCCATCTGGGAGCGGTATGACCGGTCGTTTGCCGGGTACGTGTCCCTGCTGGAGCATTGCATTTACGAGCTTGCATTGAAGAACAATGTGGTGATCCTGGGCCGGGGCGGCAACTGGCTCTTGCAGGAGATTCCCTACGCCCTGCGGGTCCGGATCATCGCGCCCATGGAGGACAGGATCCGGCTCGTCAGCGAGCGCGAAGGGGTGAACCGGGAGGCGGCCGAAAAAATCCTGAGGTTCAGCGACCATGAGCGGTCGATCTTCCTGAAAAAGGCCTACCACAGGGACTGGTCCCATCCGGATGACTACGACATGACGTTCAACACGAGCCACATGGGCAGGGACGAAGTGGTCAAGCTGATCATCGACGAGATCCCCGCAAGGGACAAGCAGACCACGCCGAAGGCCCAGGAGAGGCTGCGTCAGATGGCGCTGGCTGCCAGGGTCAAATCGGATATCCGGACCGATTTTCACGTGTTTATCCCTACGCTGGAAGTCGTCCATGACGGGACGGCGATCGTCCTTCGCGGCGTTGCGCGCGACCTGAAGCAACGGAAGAAGGTGGAGGAGATCGCACGGGGCTCGGCGGGTCCGACGAAGATCCGAAGCGAACTCCATGTGCGGGGCACCTGAGGGGTAATCCTTTATCGGTGTGGATCTGCCCTTCGTCGTCACGATTGCCCTCATCATCACGCGAAATATCAACACCGTAGGCTTCTCCCTGCTGGGCGTCGTCGCCATGGTCGTGGCGGGCAACATGACCGAGGTCGAAGCCTTCGGGTTCGTGGACTGGAACGTGCTGGTCATCCTGATAAGCGTATGGTTCCTCGCCGGGTACTTCGGCAACACCGGAATCCCCGAGGATCTCGGAGACTGCTCGCTCCGTTGGTCCCGGGGGAACAATCCCCTGTTCGTTACCCTCGTCGATCGTCAGGGTTTCACTGCGCATGCATGGGCCTCCGTAGCATTTGCCGGAATGGCAATCGAATTCTTTCGGCGGGAATTTCCGCTACCGTCCTGCCCGGGACAGCCGGAGACATCGCACCGGCGATAGCTATGCCATAGTAACCATTAATGTTAGTGCCATGATTCGCATCGAAGGTCCCGCGCGAAGGGATCGGCCATGCGTTGTGGCGATAGATAAATAAAGAAAACACGGGTGCCGCTGCAACTCAAGGACGCACGACGAGGACCGAGCAGGACGCCTGGTCGATCAGCTTCCGCGTCACCTTTCCCAACGGCGATTCCGCGGGGGATTCCGGGCATTTCGCTCCCAGAACCAATAGCTCCGGCCGGAACTCGTGAATGGCATCCAGGATTTCCGGAACCGGATCGCCAAAACGGACCTCGGCGGTCACCAGGACCGCTCCCACAGGGAGGTCGTGACCTCCCAGGGCCTCCAGCACTTCCGATGAATTCCCCCAAGCCTCGAACTCGTCGTCCGCGTCGATCCCCCCGGTCCCGTGCGTGCGCTCTTCCTCCGGGTTCGGGGCTTGTTTGCGTTTCCGGCAGACTTTCAGGAGGTGGATCCGGGCACCGGCCGAAAGGTCCAATGCCCTGAGCCAGCCGACGACCCGCTCCTGGTCAGCCGGGCCTTCCAGGACCAGCAGGAAACGCCGGTCCCTCTTCGGCGGTGTCTTGACTACCAGCACCGGGCAATGGGCGTGTTGCGCCACGTAATCGGACACGCTGCCCAACAGGAACCCTTTGTACATCCCCAGGCCGCGGGAGCCCACCGCCACCAGGTCGACCCGGCACGCTCTGGCCATGTCCACGATCGTGGGTCCCGCATAACCCAGGTGCATCCGCGTAGCGACGCTGTCTACCTGCCCCTCCAGGTCGAGCCGCGCCTTGTCCAGCACTTCCGTCGCATGGTCTTCCGCATCATGATGGAGAACCGCCAGCGCGGCATGGAATGCCCTGCGCGCCGGCGGAATCAGGGACGTGAACGGAGGGTGGGGAACCTCCATCGCCGTCATGACGGTGACATGCGCCGGCGGGCGCCATGGCAGGGAAAGAATCTGCGCTTGCGCAAATCGCGCCGACACGGATCCATCCGTAGCGTAGAAGATGTGGATGCGCATCCGCGTTCCCTCCGTGACGAAACGATTAGGCCGCCCGCTTTTCCTCCTCGGCCTCTTCCGCGTCCTCCCCGGCCGGCAGGGTCGGCGCCGCCAAGCCCTCTTCGACCTTCCCGGGCGCCGCAGCCTTTTCGGCGGGGAAGAGGATCGAGGCGATGACCGACCCTCCCAGGACGCTGGCCACCACGCCCAGCGAGATCCCGATGGGGATATGGACGAACTCGGAGATCAGCATCTTGACCCCGATGAACATCAGGACGACGCACANNTCCCGCGTGATGGCGAGGATCGCCGGGATCGAGTCCACGGCGAACATGATGTCGGTCGTCGCGACCACGATCATGACCGGCGTCAGGGCCGTTGCCATCAGTTTGCCCCTCCGGCGGACGAAGAAGTTCTGCGATTCGTAGCTGGCCTCCACCGGAATGATCCGTTTGAAGAATCGGAGAACCGGGTTCTTCTGCGGCTCGACGTGCACCTCGCCCGCCCGCACGAGCTTGAACGCGACATAGATCAGGAAGGCCCCGAAGACGTAGACCAGCCAGGTGAAGTACGACAGCAGGGTCACCGCGGTGGCGATGAAGATGCCCCGCAGGACGATCGCCCCCATGATCCCCCAGAAGAGCACACGCTGCTGGTACATCGACGGGACGGCGAAGTACTGGAAGATCATNNAGGAACACGAAGAGGTTGTCGACACTCAAGGACCACTCGACGATGTAGCCGGTGATGAACTCCAGCCCCTTGGTCGTCCCTTCCATGGCGAAGACCGCCCCCCCGAACATCGCGGCCAGGCCGACCCAGGTTCCCGTCCAGACGGCGGCCTCGCGCAAGGACAGCGCATGCGGTTTATTCATGTACCGCAGGATGTCCACCATGAGTGTCCCGACGACCAGCCCGATGAAGAATCCCCACATTGCCAGGACCTGCATGATGCCACCTCCTCTTATCATGCTTGCTACATGTACCTGACAATACATGTAGCATATGTTTCATTAGCTTGTCAAGATATTTTGATCGTTGGAGATCAACAAAACGACAAAAATCTAATTCTTAAATTTTTTAATATGTTATGAAAGAGGAGGCTCGAATCGCAAAGATCTTCCAAACGAACCAAGACACATGACCAACCCGGGATCCTACTTCACCCGCCATACGGTGACTTGACAAAAAGGAGCAATTTATGTTACATGTAACGAATAATACAAAATAACAAATATATTCTATGGCGAGGTGTATCCGGTGAGCAACGATACCGCGCGTCAGTGGTTGTTGTTGATCTACAAGGTTCCCCAGGACCCTACCCGGTTTCGCACCTACCTCTGGCGTCAAATGAGAATGCTTGGCGCCCTCAACCTGCAGCAGATGGTATGCCTTCTCCCCAAGACCCCGGATCTTGAAGCGGAATTCATGAGGCTTGCTTACAAGATCGAGGAATTCGGCGGGGAAGCGAACCTACTGACAATCACCTCGCCCAGCAAGGAATGGGAGGACAGGATCATCGCCGGCTTCAACGCAACCCTTGACGAAGAATATGCGGAGATCGCTGAGAACGAGGAGCGGTTCCAGGACGAGATCCGCCGCGAGAGCCGCAAGCAGAAGTTCACGTTCACGGAGCTGGAGGATATGGAGGAGGATCGGGAAAAGATTAGCCGGGAGATGGCAAAGGTCCAAGCCCGGGACTTTTTTGGCGCGCCCAGCCGCCGGGAGGCGGAGGCCCAGATGGCCGAGAGCACAAAACTCCTGGAGGATTTCTCCCGGAAGGTTTACGCACATGAAGGAGTCGAGGAACCGGTCGGCACGGGAAATGGCACAAATGACCCGCCATAAAAAATCGCCTCATGGAAGGGAAAAGACCGAACCCACTACCCCTTCGCTCCCCTCAAGGACAAGCGGTTCGCGTTCATCGTCTGCACCGTCTTCGTGTTGACCGTCCTCGGCATGGCGATGGAGCCCGGATCATTTTCCCAAGAACCAAGACCCATATGCCGTTATTAAATGGTCGTCATCGTTCTACCCCTGGCGGATGCAGATGATCCCCAGGACGATGAGCGCTGCGCCCAGCAGGCGGATCCGCCCGAACCGTTCCCGGAAAAGAAGGATCCCCCCCAGAACGCCAGCGATGGCGCTGACCTGGCGGACCGAGGTGGCGTACGATACCTTCGCCATCTGCAGGCCGATCCGGTAGGTGATGAACGACAGGAACAGGATGAGCCCGGCCGCGATCCCCCGCGGCCAGTGCGCCCGGATCTCCTCGAGAAACCGGGCCGGGGAGTTCGTCAGCAGCGCGTTGGCCAGCAGGAAGAGAAACAGGGCCATGTCCAGGTAATAGGTGTAGACGAAGACGTCCGCGACCGTCACCCCCCGCTTGTCCACGATCGCCCCCACCGAGTAGAACAATCCTGCGGAAAGCGCGAACAGGACGCCGGGAATGCGGATGTTCCGGAGGGGAAAGGAGAGTCCCGCCCAGGAAAGCTCCCGCATCTGCAGGATGTACGCGCCGAGGAACACGACGAGGATGCCGCCCATCCCGAGGAGAGAGAGGCGCTCGTCGAGGAAGAGGTACGCCCACAGGGGGATGTAGAGCGGGCCCGTCGTGGTGAGCGGGTAGGCGAGGGAGACGTCNNTCGGGCATCCCGCCTACAGTACGGCGGTCCGCCCTTTTCCGCAACCGGAAGCCCATGGGCCAAGGAATGCCGCCGCGCCTGCCGGGACCGGCCGGATCGCCGGTTGACGTGGGTCAAGGCCGCGCTTTCGGTCGCGACCTATGATGAGGGCAGATCGAAGGGGAGGGTCGAATGGAACGGATCCGCATCGCGCTGTCCGTCATCCACGTCCTCGCGGCCGTCGCGTGGCTGGGGGGGATGATCTTCCATATCCTCGTTCTCGACCCGGTCTACCGGAAGAACGAAGTGAATTTCCAGAGCGCGTTCCTCCTTGCCCTCATGGAGCAGCGGTTCCGGAAGCTGGTCGGGTCGTCGATCGTCCTGCTCGTCGGAAGCGGGTTCGCGAAGGCGTATCTCCTGCTGGGGTCGATCCCCGGGCTGTGGACGACGA
>DOTC01000253.1 GCA_003513855.1 Deltaproteobacteria bacterium
CAGATCGGCAGGATGGCGGAGGGGAAACCTCCCCGGCTCGTCCGGAAAGCGGCGGGGAAAAGGGAGATCCGGAAATTCCGGAGCCCTCTCTTCACCCCCGATTTCGTGGCCCGGGGGAAGAACGCCGAAGGGGAGGCCGCCGCGCTCTCGATCGGAATGACGCTCGAAAAGAGGGCCATCGAGCAGTTCACCGCTCTCCGGAGAAAGGTGAAGGGAGATGCGGAAGCGGACAAGGTCGTGGCCGACCTGATCGCGTGGGAGCAGGATCACCTGAAGCTCCTCACGCGGCAGTACGAGCAGTTTCGGGAGATGTACTGGGAGGAGGCCCGGTTCTGGCCTTTCTGAGGCGAAGATCCCGCCGGGGACTGATCGCCGGGCGTGGCGGCAGGGGGAGGATCGGATTCTCCGGGTCGGTGGACCGGGGGGAGCGCGGACCGGATGAAGACTGACGCCGAACTGATGGCGCTCTACCGCAGGGGGAGCCGGGACGCCTTCGAGGAGCTCTTCGCCCGGCACCACCGGAGGGTGATCCACTTCTGCTACCGGATGACCGGAGACCAGTCGCGGGCGGAGGAGGCGGCCCAGGAGGTTTTCCTGCGGATCGCCCGGGCGGCCCCCACCTACCAGCCGATGGCGAGATTCACCACCTGGGTGTACACGATCGCCCGGCGCACGACGCTCAATTTCCTGCGCGACGAAAAGGAACATGGAGAAAAGGTGTCGATCGACCCCACTGGGGAGGGACGGGACGCGGCAGACGGGATCGCGCTTCCGGATTCGAGGGAATGGGGACCCGAGCAGTCAGCCTGGGGGGCGCAGCTTCAGGAGAGGTTCCTCGAGGCGCTGCAGAAGCTTCCGGAGGTGAACCGCGCCGCCTTTGTCCTGAACCGTGGGGAGGGACTATCTTACGAGGAAGTGGCTACCGTGCTAGGGGTTACGGTACAGGCGGTGAAAAGCAGGATCTTTCGGGCCCGGGAGGCGCTTCTCGCGGAACTCTCCGGGCTTCTGGAGTGAAACCATTCCCGGGGGAACGGGTTTAACCGGTTTGACGGGGTGATATCGATGGGATGCCGGGAGATCAGGGAGATCATCAGCGCGTACGTGGACGGGGAGGCACGGCCGGAGGAGGCCCGACTGGTGGAGGAGCATCTCGGGGGGTGCCCGCAGTGCCGGCAGGCCGAGAAGCGGATGCGGGACCTGGGGATGGCCGTTGCAAGGACGGAAAGGGCGCCCCCCCCCGATTTCCGGGAGAAGCTGTTCGCCCGGATGGAGAAGGAGGATCTGCTCCCGAAGCGCCGCAGCATTTTCGCGTACTCGGTGCGGTGGGCAGTCGTTCCCCTGGCCGCCGCTGCCGTGATCGCGTTCTTCGTCCTTTCCTCCCGGGAGATCCCGCGGGACCATCCCTCCACGGCGATGCGCCCGCCGACGGCAACGGTTATCGGAGGGGAGCTTTCCCCCGAGGACCGGGAGATCGTGGCCTCTCTCGATGTACTGGAGGATCCCGACCTGTTCGACGAGACGGAGATCGAGGAGTTGGAATTTTTTGCTCCCCCTCCCCGACAACGGGGGTAGACTGATGTCACGTGATTTCCGGACCGGGTGGGTCCTGACGGGTGCGCTGGCGATCTTCCTGGTCGTCGCGGTTCTCCCCTTGCGGCAGGCCGCTGCGTCCGATGCCGATCTGCCCGCGGGGGGGCGCGCCGGATGGGTTCCCCCGGCAGGGCACGGCGGGCCCGACCGGGTGGGAACCGCACCCCGGGAAAGGGAGGAGGGTTCCGGATGGAAGGACGATCTGCCCATGGCCAGGCCGGGCGAGGTGACGCCGGAGAAGCTCGAGCGCTGGCGCACCATGACGCCGGAAGAGCGGGAAAGGATCCGGCGGCGGTACCACCGATGGAAGGACCTCCCGCCGGAACAGCGGGAACGGATCCTCGAGCGCAGGAAAAGGTGGCGCGAGCTTCCGGAGGAGCAGCGGCGTGCCCTGAGGAAGCGCCGCGAAGCCTACCGGAACGCGCTTCCGGAGGAGAGGCGGGCGATCGAGAAGCTCTTCCGGCACATGCGACAGCTCCCCCACGAACAGCGCCATGCGATGCGGCGCAATCTGTCCGAATTGGGCGGCCTTCCCGCGCACGACCGGAACGAGCGACTGATGGAGTGGCCGTTCTACAGGCAGCTTTCCCCCGACGAGCGGGAGGCGGTAACCCGGTTCCTGTTCCCGAACCCCTTGCCGGGACCGGGAAGCGGTCCCCCCGGATCTCCCCGTGACTGAGCGGGAACGGTGGATGCGGGCCGCGCTCCTCGAGGCGGAGAAGGCGGCGGAAGTGGGAGAGGTCCCGGTCGGCGCGGTCGTGGTGGGCCCCGCCGGCGAGATCCTCGCCCGCGCGCACAACCGGCCGGTCTCCGGGAACGACCCCACCGCGCACGCCGAGATCCTCGCTCTGCGCAAGGCGGCGAAGAAGCTTTCCAACTACCGTCTCACGGGGTGCCGTCTCGTGGTGACGCTCGAGCCCTGCCCGATGTGCGCGGGGGCCGCCGTTGCCGCCCGGGTCTCCGAAATCATCTTCGGGGCAGCCGATCCCAGGGCGGGGGCGGTGCACACCCTCTTCCGGATCGCATCCGACGAGAGACTCAACCATCGTGCGCTGGTGATCCCCGGGGTTCTCGGGAAGGAAAGCGCGGCCCTTCTCACGGCGTTTTTCCGGCCCCGCCGGAAGAAATGAGGGTTGCCCGGACGCAAGGTTCCCCCGATGGGCGGACCCAGGGGCCCTCGCCGGGGCACACCCCGGCCGGGGCCCGTGAAAGGCGGTGCGCGGCGCCCCGTCAGAACAGCGGGGAGAAGATCCGGCAGGTGTCCTCCAGGAGGCGGATCGTTCTGGGGCGTCTCGAAAAGGTGGCCGGATCGAGGCTCAGGGAGCGGGAAAGGTCCTCCTCGAAGGCCGACGCGAGCAGCCCGATCTCCTTCTTCCCGTAAAGGAATACGCCGAGTTCGAAATTCAGGAAGAAGCTCCGGATGTCCACGTTCGACGACCCCACGACGCCGACGTCGTCGTCGATGATCAGCACCTTGGAGTGGAGGTTCGTGGGCCGGTACAGGTAGATCTTGACCCCCGCCAGCATGAGGTCGTCGAAGTACGATTTCCCCGCAAGCCACACCATCCGCATATCCGATTTCTCCGGCACGATGAGCCGCACGTCGATCCCCCGCAGCGCGGCATTCTCCAGAGAGGTCCCGATGGCGTCGTCGGGGACGAAGTAGGGGGTGGCGATCCAGATCCTGCGACGGGCGGACGTGAAGGCCGTGAACACTCCCTGGTAGATCGGGCGGAGGGCGCGGTCCGGACCGGAGGCCACCACCTGGAGGGTGCCTTCCTGCGGGGACTTGCCCACGGTGGGGGCCAGGGGAGGGAACAGTTGTCCGGCCGGGCCGGCCTCGTCCGTGGCGAACGCCCAGTCGTCGAGGAAGATCACCTGGAGATCGCGGACCGCCGGACCGCCGATCACCGCGCCGATATCCCGCCACTGGTAGGTCTCCGCCCTCGGGCCCATGTACTTCTTCCCGATGTTCATCCCCCCGCAGAAGGCGGTCCTCCCGTCGGCGATGAGGAGTTTCCTGTGGTTGCGGAGGTGGGCCGACCACTTCCGGTGGAGAGGCAGGGCGGGAAGAAACTCGGCCACCTCCCCGCCCGCACGCCGCAGCGGACGGACGAGACGCCGCAGCGCGCGCCACGATCCTACCGCGTCCAGCAGGAGACGGACCCGGACGCCGGCTTTCGCCCGCGCGGCGAGGGCGTGGATGAAACGCTTTCCGATGGGGTCGACGTCGAGGATGAAGAACTGGGCGTGGATGTGGTCCCGCGCCTCCTCGATCAGGCCCAGGACCGCCTGGTACGCCTCGTCCCCCTGGTGGAGGATGGAGACCCGGTTTCCGGTGACCGGCGGCGGGGACCCCGCCGCGCTCAGGACGCTGCCGCAGTCCGCCGCGACCGGGGAGGGGAGCGCGCCCGGTCGGACCCGGTTCTCCAGGGAACTTTCGACGGCGCCGACCACGCCGATCTTCGCCCGGATGTGCCGCCGGATCCGCCGCTCCCCCACGAGGAAATACAGGGGGACGCCGATGACCGGGAGCAGGGCGATGGCGAGCACCCAGGCGACCGTGGCCCCCGGCTGTCGCCTCTCGAGGATGATGCGCGGGATGAGAAGGAAGGCGAAGATGTACCCGATCGTGGAAAGGGCCAGTGCGGCGATTCGCCAACCGTCGAGCAAAAGTTCCTCCTCAAAACCGGGACGTTCTTAAACTTTTTAACCCGGAAAGGGTTCGACCGTCCCGTGATCTATGACCTTGGCATAAAAAAGTTTAAGAACGTCCCCAAAGGGGAAAGGAATCATTGATGTAGCCTCCCCCGACACCCTATAATACTTCTCTTACGCGCGGAGGGGTACCGAAGTGGCCGTAACGGGGTCGACTCGAAATCGACTTGGCGGTGCGAGCCGCCACGTGGGTTCGAATCCCACCCCCTCCGCCAGGATCTTGTTCCGGCGGCGGACAAGGGGTGTCGGGCCGCCACGGTTTTTTTCTATCACGGATATGCCGGGCACCTCACCGGGTGCGCGCCGGCGGCCAGGCCCGCCGCAACGGAAGGCGGCGAACTCCGTCAGGTCCGGAAGGAAGCAGCGGTAGCCGCACGACTCCGTGTGCCGGCGGCTCCCCTGGCCGCCGGCGGGCATCCGGTGCGATCCGCGAGCGGGAGGGAATATGGCGTACGAGGCGCTTTCGAGAAAATGGCGCCCGAAGACCCTCGGCGAGATCGTGGGGCAGGGGCATGTGACCCGCGCGCTTGCCAACGCCATCTCCCAGGGGAAGATTCACCACGCCTACCTGTTCGCGGGGACACGCGGGGTCGGGAAGACGACCTTCGCCCGGATCTTCGCGCGGGCCCTGAACTGCAAGGACGGGCCGACGCCCTCCCCCTGCCTGTCCTGTCCCGCGTGCGCCGAGATCCTCGCCGGCTCCGGCGTGGACGTCCAGGAGATCGACGGGGCGTCGAACACGGGAATCGACGACGTCCGCCGGCTTCGGGAAAACGCAGCCTACGCGCCAGCGCGCTTCCGGTACAAGATCTACATCATCGACGAAGTGCACATGCTGTCGAANNGTCGTGTTCGTCTTCGCCACCACGGAGCCGAACCGGATCCCGGACACGATCCTGTCCCGCGTGCAGCGGTTCGATTTCCGCATGCTCACGGAGGAGGAGATCTTCACGCGTCTCAGGGAAATGGCCATAGCGGAAACGATCGCGTTCGAGGACGGGGCGCTGCGACTCGTCGCGCAATACGCCTTCGGGTCGATGCGGGACGGCCAGTCGATCCTCGAGCAGGCGGCGGTTCTGGGGGACGGCAGGATTTCGGCCTCCCTCGTGGAGGAGATGCTCGGCCTTGTGGGCACGGAGGCGGCGATGGACCTCGTGCGGGCCGTCGTGGGGGGGGGCGCGGAAGAGGCGATGCGGAAGTTCGCCTCGCTTCTGTCCCGGGGGGCGGACCTCAAGTTCCTTTTCCTGTCGGTGGTGGACATCCTGCGGGACGCCGCCGTGTGGAGATTCACGGAGAAGGACGACCTCCTCTTCCGCCACTCCCCGTCATCCCTTGCCCGGATGAAGGAGCTTTGCGCGATCCGTGCACGGGAGGAGTGGATGTTTCTCCTGGATATCGCCTTCCGGTCGGAGAAGGATGTGCTCGGCACGGAGTTTCCCCGCCTGGGATTCGAACTGTTGCTCCTGCGCCTGGTCAACGCTCCCGGACTGCTGGCTGTCGAGGGGCTCGCGGGGGAGGAGCCGGCTTCCGTCCGCGGGCGACGCCCGGCCGACGCCGCAGAGGCCCCTGGCGCTCCCGCGCCGAAAGCCCGGACGACCGTTGCGCAACGCGTCCCGGCGGGCGGGCCCCTGCAGTCTGCCGGGGGGGACCTGGCCGACCCGTCAGCCGCCGCGAAAGGGAAGGGGGAAGCCCGAAGGGAGAAAGAGGACGTCTGGGGGGAGATCCGGCGCACCCTGGAGGGGAAAAGAAAGCCTCTCCTCATGGCGCTTCTTCTCCAGATGAGGGGGAGGCTCGAGGGGGACGAGATGGTCATCGCCTGCCCGCACCAGATGCAGCTGGACCGGCTCCGGGAGGAGGACAAGTGGCCCGTCCTGGTGCAGGCGGTGGAAGAGGTCGTGGGGAGGAAGGTCCCCATCCGGCTGGTGACCGAGCCGGAAAAAAAAAGCCCGGCTTCTGACGGACCGGAGGACGGGGAGAGCGGCCTGGACAAGAAGGCGCTCGCGGACCCGATGATCGCGGAGGTCCTCAGGGAGTTCGAAGGGGCCACGATTCTCGAGATCCGGCCCGCCCCCGCGGGGGGGCCGCCCCCTTTGGAGGAGGGCGCCGGGGAACGGGAACCCGATGAGGGGAGAGAAGAGACGGAGGAAGCGGAATGAAGGAGATGCAGGATATGCTCCGGCAGGCGCAACAGATGCAGGAGCGGCTTGCCCGGGTCCAGGAAGAGCTCGCCGGAAAGACCGTGGAGGCGTCGGCGGGGGGCGGGATGGTGACCGTCGTCGTGAACGGCAGGCAGGAGGTCGTGTCGGTACGGATCGAGAAGGAGGTCGTGTCCCCGGACGACGTCGAGCTGCTGCAGGACCTTGTCGCGGGTGCTGTGAACGAGGCGATCTCCCGATCGCGCAAGATGATGGCCGACGAGATGGCGAAGATCACCGGCGGGNNTCTGCGGAGGCTCATCGCCCTGCTGGCGAAACTTCCGGGCGTGGGAGAGAAGACGGCGACGCGCCTCGCCCTCCACATGCTCAAAATGTCTCCGCAATCCCTGCGGGAGCTGGGAGAGGCTATTGCCGCGATCCCGGATGCTGTGATACGCTGTTCCATCTGTTTCAATATCGCGGATGAGGATCCGTGCCCGATCTGCAGCGATCCGGCGCGGCGCAGCGATCAGCTGTGCGTCGTGGAAAGCCCCACGGACCTGGTGCCGATCGAAAAAAGCGGGGAGTACAGGGGGAGATACCACGTTCTGGGAGGGGCGATATCCCCGATCGACGGGGTGATGCCGGAAGACCTCCGGGTGGGGGAGCTGCTCGGGAGGCTTTCGCGGGGCGGGGTCGCAGAAGTCGTTCTTGCCACGAACCTCACGGCGGAGGGGGAAGCGACCGCCACCTACCTTGCCGGCGCGATCAAGTCACTGAACATCCGCGTTACCCGCATCGCCTACGGGATGCCCGTGGGGGCTGATCTCGAATACACCGACGAGATCACGGTGGGCAGGGCGATCAAAGGGCGAAGGGACGTGTAACGTTCCCCGATTTTCCCCCGGGCGGCTTGACGGGCGTCAAGGCCTGCCTGCCCGGCCGGTTGTACGATCGGCCGGAGGGGGGGCAGCCCGGAAGAGCTAGGGAAAAACCAGGAAAGAGGAGCGGAAAAATCATGACCAGGACCGCAGTCGGAATACCGGTGAAAAACGACCTCGGGTTTTTCGAGATCCGGTTGGAGAGCATCGGGGGGCTCGGCGCGAACGTCGCGGGGAAGATCCTGACCGAGGCCGCCATCCTCGGGATGGGGCTGAACGGGGCGGGGTTCGCCTCCTACGGGTCGGAAAAGAAGGGGACCCCGGTCAAGGCGAACATCCGGCTCTGCGAGGCCGACCAGCAGGTACGCATCAACAGCCCGATCGAGGAGCCGCACGTGCTGGCAATCTTCCACGAGGCGCTGGCCAAGTCGGTGCCGGTGACGGCGGGGGCGGTCCCCGGCAAGACGACCGTCCTCCTGAACACCCGGAAGACGCCGAAGGAGGCGAGGGACTTCCTCAAGCTCGAGGGAGGAAAGGTCGGCGTGGTGGACGCGATGGAGATCGCGATGGCCACCGGATCCCGGGTCAACATGGTCATGATGGGGGCGATCACCAGGGCGGCGGGCTTCTTCGAGTGGAAGGCACTCGAGGATGCCGTCCGGGAGGCGTTCGGGAAGAAATACCCGGCCCTCATGAAGGGAAACCTCGAGGCGCTCAAGCGCGGCTACGACGAGGTGAAGATCGAGGAGATCCCCGTCGACGGGAAGTACCCCGCGTCGCCGTTCCGGCGCGAGGAGCCCAAGCTCGGCTACGAGAACGCGCCGATGGGAGGGACGATCTACGAGGTGGGGAACATGCGGTTCAAGGACCTGTCCACGAGCCGGACGGGGATGATCCCCCTGTTCATTCTCGAAAAATGCACCCGGTGCGGCGAGTGCGACATCACCTGCCCGGACTACTGCTTCGTCTGGGAGCGCGGCAAGGACCCGAAGACCGGCAAGGACGGGATGGTGCTCCTGGGGATCGACTACCAGTATTGCAAGGGGTGCCTGCGATGCACGAACATCTGCAAGTTCGGCGCCCTCGTCCCCGCGAAGGAGGCGGAGCAGGACATGGAAGCGATCACCGTGAAACAGAAAGCCCTGAAATAAGGACCGGAGGAGAGGGAGATGCCCGAAACGGCGAAAAAGAGGGTTGCGCGGCCGGCGCAGGACGTGGTCGTCCAGAGCGGCAACGAGATCGCGGCGACGGCGGCCAAGCATGTCAACTACCACATCATGGGGTACTACCCCATCACTCCCTCCACCGAGATCGCCGAGACCCTCGACGCGATGAAGGCGGAAGGGGAGCACACCATCCGGATGATCCCGGGCGACGGCGAGCACGGGGCGGCGGGGATCTGTTTCGGGGCGACCACGGCGGGGGGGCGGGTCTTCAACGCCACCTCGGCGAACGGCCTCCTGTTCGCCTTCGAGCAGCTGCCGGTCCAGTCGGGCACGCGGTTCCCCATGGTGTTCAACATCGTCACCCGGTCGGTGTCGGGCCCGCTCGACATCCGCGGCGACCACAGCGACATCATGCTGGCGATGAACACCGGCTGGATCGTCCTGATGGCCTCCGATGTCCAGGCGGTCTACGACATGAACATCATGGCGCCCCGGATCGGCGAGGAGATGTCGGTCAGGCTCCCGGTGATGGTGGCCTTCGACGGCTTCTTCACGTCCCACCAGAAGCGTCGCGTGGAGATCTTCTCCGACATGCAGGTTGTCCAGGACTTCCTCGGCCCCTTCGTCCCGACGGTCACGTCGGTCGACCCGAGAACACCGGTGACGATCGGTCCGTACATGAACGACCCCGATCTCATCAACAACAAGAAGCAGCAGTCCGATGCGATCATCCGGTCGCATGCGGTCATCCGCAAGGTCTTCGCCGAGTTCGAGGCGCTCTCCGGCAGGAAGTACGATTTCCTCGACCTCTACCGGATGGAAGATGCCGAGGCCGCCCTGTTCATCATCAACTCCGCGGCGGAGACCGCCAAGGAGGCGGTGGACGCCCTGCGGAAGGAGGGGAAGAAGGTAGGCCTCATCCGTCCGAACGTCATCCGGCCCTTTCCGCTGGAGGAGGTCCGGCAGGCCTTGCGCAAGGTCAAAGGACTGGTGGTGGCCGACCGGCAGGACAACTACGGCGCCTACGGAGGCGCGATGTCGCTCGAGGTCAAGGCGGCGATTCAGGGCGTCAAAGGGAACGAGACGATGGTCGCTTCGCGGATCTACGGCATCGGAGGGAAGGAGTTCTTCGTGGAAGACGCCGGGGCGATGCTTCGCGAGGCGCTCCAGATCGCGCGGACGGGGAAGGTCAAGGTCCCTTACGACTACTTCGGGGCGAACCCCGGGGAAAAAGGGTTCAACCCCGCGGTCGCCTTTGCGCCCATCACCGAGAAGGAATCGTCGGGGTTGACCCGTGTCGAGGTCACCCCGGAGGGGAAGATGGACGTGAAGGGGGTGAACGTCCGGGCGCTCAC
>DOTC01000137.1:0-216 GCA_003513855.1 Deltaproteobacteria bacterium
TTGGCCACTCGGGTACCCCTCCACTCCCGTTCGGATGGAGCCGACGAAGGGAATCGAACCCCCAACCATCTGATTACAAATCAGGCGCTCTACCGTTGAGCTACGTCGGCCCTTCGATTCAATTTCGAAACAAATTATTTCATATTATTCCATGCTACGTGTCAATGGTTTTTGAAGGAAGGGAACGGCTTCCTCAGATCTTCTCTTCCGGTTTCC
>DOTC01000137.1:236-3574 GCA_003513855.1 Deltaproteobacteria bacterium
GGACAGGACCGGTCCCGCGGGATCACGATCCCGGATAGGCCGAACGCCCGTACGTTTCGGAGAACCGTCCCCATGTTGTGCGGGTCGGTGATCCCGTCCAGGAGAAAGAGAGCAGCCCGCCGGGAAAAGGAGCCGATCCAGGTCTCAAGGTCGGCATACAGGAATTCCGGGATTTCCGCCGCAATCCCTCCGCCCTCCCTCTCCCCTGTCCGCCGGTGCCATTCCTCCTTCGGGCATGTCAGGCAGGGCACGCCGGCTGCTTTTGCCCTCGCCGCAAAAAACTCCCTGGCTTTCTCGGAAACCGCTTCGGAAAGAAGGACTTTCCTGGGCCGTTGCAGCCTGGAGGAGAGCAACTCCTCCACGGGGTGTTGCCCGGTGATCCACATGCCCCTATGCCCCCCGTGAGCCGGCTTCCCTTCCGCTTCTCATTTCGTCCGCAAACCTTCTCGCCGCGCCTGCCGGGTCGGCCGCCCTCGTGATCGGTCTTCCCACCACGAGATAGTCGGCGCCGTTTCGCATCGCTTCGAAAGGAGTCACAACCCTCTTCTGGTCCAGGACCGCGTCCTCCGGAAGACGGACTCCCGGGGTAACCAGGACGGCCTGCTCCCCGACGAGGTTCCGGACGGCCGGGACCTCCCGCGCGGAACAGACGAATCCGCCGATTCCTTCCTCCATCGCCATCCGCGCCAGGCGGAGGACCATGTCCGCCGCGGACGCCGAAAACCCGATCTCCGAAAGGTCGGAATCGTCGAGACTGGTGAGCACCGTGACGGCGAGAACCGTTGTCCCCGTTCCCCGTGCCGCCTCCGCGGCGCAGGCGAGCATCTCCTTGCCCCCCGAGGCATGCACCGTGGCGAACCGGACACCCAGGGCCGCGGCGGTACGGACCGCTCCCCCGACCGTGTTCGGGATGTCGTGGAACTTCAGATCGAGGAAGACGTCCGCCCCTGCGCCGCGGATTCTCCTCACGAGGTCGGGTCCCCCGCGGGGAAAGAGTTCCATCCCGACCTTGAACATTCCCACTTCGCCGGCCAGGCTCTGAACGATCGTCAGGGCGGAATCCGGGGAGTCGGTGTCCAGCGCGACGATGATCCGTTCCTTCACGGAGCGCACTCCTTCCTCTTGAGGTCCAGTTCGGCGCATGCCCGGTCTGCGATCGCGGAAATTCCTACGCGAACGGTCTCCCCCTTCTTGCGGTCCCGGATCTCCGCGTATCCCGCCTCGTAGTTCTTCTCCCCGAAGGTGACGCGCAGCGGAATGCCGACCAGATCCGCGTCCTTGAATTTGATCCCCGGCCTCTCGTCCCGGTCGTCGAACAGCACTTCGATCCCCTTGCCGGTGAGATCCTCCGCCACCCGTTCCGCCTCCTTCACCAGCGCGGCGTTTTTCATGGTCACCGGCAGAACGCACACCTCGAACGGGGCGATCGAAACCGGCCACTGGATCCCGTCCGGATCGTGGTGCTGTTCGATGGCCGCCGCGGCCGTCCTCCCCACCCCGATGCCGTAGCACCCCATCACGATCATCTGTTCCTTCCCCCCTGCGTCGAGGTAGGTGGCGGAAAGCGACTTGCTGTATTTCGTTCCCAGACGGAAGACATGCCCCACCTCGATTCCCCGGGAAAAGCGGAGCGGCCCCGAGCACCGGGGACAGCGGTCCCCCTCCTCGACGAGTCTCAGGTCGGCGTACGCCTCCGGCAGGAAGTCCCTGCCGGGGACGACATCGACCAGGTGGGCGTCCTTCTCGTTGGCCCCCGTCGCCCCGGAGGCGATGCCCCGGACAGTGTGGTCCGCCAGGACCCGGACGGACAGCCCCACAGGGCCCGCGTACCCCGAAGGCGCCCCCGTAAGCTCCCGCACGCGCTCCTCGCCCGCCAGTTTGACCCAGTCGGCCCCCAGATGGTTCTTCACCTTGGTCTCGTTGACCTCGTGCGACCCGGACAGGACGACGGCCACATCCCCCTTGTCCGTCTCGAACAGGAGGGTCTTGAGCAGGAGGCCCGGTGCGATCCCCAGAAAAGAGGACACCTCGTCGATGGTCCGCTTCCCGGGGGTGGACACCTTTCTCGGAGAACCCGGGGATGGGGAGGAAGGCCGTTCGCTCCCTTCCGGAGGACACTCCGCCTTCTCCACGTTGGCGGAATATTCGCAACGTTCGCAGGATACGACCGCGTCCTCCCCCGAATCCGCGATCACCATGAATTCGTGGGAACTGCTCCCCCCGATCGCCCCGGTGTCCGCCTCTACGGCCCGGAATTCGAGTCCCATTCTCCGGAAGATCCTGCAATAGGCATCGTACATCTTCCTGTACGTTAAGGCGGCGCTCTCTTCGTCCACGTCGAACGAGTAGGCGTCCTTCATGAAGAACTCCCTCCCGCGCATCAGCCCGAATCTCGGNNGCCTCCCACCGGCCGCTCTCTTTCCATAGTTCCGCCGGGATGACGGCGGGCATCAGGACCTCCTGCGCACCTGCGCGGTCCATCTCCTCCCGGATGATCCGCTCGACCTTCCGCAAGACCCGCAACCCCGCAGGAAGATAGTTGTAGATTCCCGACGCCACTTTGCGGATGAGCCCCGCGCGCAGCATCAGGCGGTGGCTCACCACCTCCGCGTCGGACGGGGTCTCCTTGGATGTCGGCATGAGGTATTCCGAGTACCGGATCAACGCCCCCTCCTCCTGGCCGCCGACAGGCCTTTTGCGAACCGGACAACTTCAGCCACGATATCTTTCTCCTTTACCGTTTTCACGACTTTTCCTCGAACGAAGAGAATCCCCACACCATTTCCCCCCGCCACGCCGACGTCGGCTTCCCTCGCTTCTCCCGGGCCATTCACGGCGCACCCCATGACCGCGATCTTCAGGGGAACCGGCAGGCGGGCCAGACGCCTTTCCACCTCCGCCGCAATCCCGNNTCTTCCTCGGGAGGGCCGGTGAGGGAGACCCGAAGGGTGTCCCCGATCCCTTCGGCAAGGAGGATCCCGAGGCCGACGGCCGACCGGACCGTCCCCGAGAAGATCGTGCCCGCCTCGGTCACGCCGATGTGGAGGGGATGATCGAACTTCTTCGCGAAGAGGCGGTACGCCTCTATCGTGGTCGGCACGTCGGACGCCTTGAGGGAAAACTTCACCTGCGTGAAGCGCGCCTTTTCGCACAGCCGGACGGCCCGCGCCGCGCTCTCCTGCAGCGCCTTCGGGGTCGGCCCGCCGTGTCGGTCCAGGATCTCCTTTTCCAGCGAGCCCGCGTTCACGCCGATCCTGACCGGGATCCTGCGGGCGCGCGCCGCCCGCAGCACCTCGAGGGTCCTGGCCTCCCCCCCGATGTTGCCGGGGTTGATCCGC
>DOTC01000050.1 GCA_003513855.1 Deltaproteobacteria bacterium
CTCGTCAGGTCAAGGGTATCGGCCCGACTTTTGATTTCGACTTCCCTTATTTCTCTCGCCATCGCTCACCCTCCCGTCTTTGGGTTGCTGGGGAGTGTTCCGTCACGGTTCGACACACAGGGTTTCGCTGGAAGAACGCGCCGCACGACCTATCCCGGGAAATATTCCTTGCGTCGGCATCACCCCCCTTTGTGTTCCAGGGATTTCCCCGGCCTGCCGGGTGGCCCGCCTCAATTGATCGTCTCCACCCCTGCCCTCTCCAGCGGCAACGCCAGGCCGCGTGCCGACCTGGCTACGTCGAGGATGTCCCGGGCCACCTGCTCCAGGGTTTCCCCGAGTTCCCGATAGTCGTTCCGGAGACAGTTGAGATAGAAGTTGTAGAGCATCTTCCCGACCTTCTCGCTGGTTCCGAAAGCAAGGAAATGTCCCATCTCGACGTTCCTCCGGTGCGTTATCAAAAGGAAGGCGTCGATACCCATCCCTTCCTGTCCGTCGAAGTGGATATCGTCCGCCTTCCCGTCGACGATATGGATCGTGGCCTCTTTCATGACACGGTCACCTCCTCGCGGGCGTGACCGATAATAAGGGCACCCCCTTGCCTCAACCGATTGTCGTCCTCCCGAAAACGACGGATGAGACCGGATTCGGCCGCGGCCCGTCGGCGCGTGCGGGGCACGGAGCGGCTAACTCGTCTCGATCAGTCCGACGGGGAGTTTTTCCTCGATGGACCGGAGAGCGTCCCTCCTCCGCTGAAGCTCCTTTAGGCGTTCCGGATCTTTCGTGGACGCGATTTCCTTCTCGAAACCGGGAAGTAAGCTCTCCAGAGCCTCCCGGAGTTCATGCACTTCTGTCCCCGTCAGATTGAGATCCATCGCGTTACTCCTTTCCCTGCTGGGTGAATCTGCCGATTCCCCCGTCGTCCAGTCAGGATCACGTCCGCCGATTGCCGCCCTCCCGAGGACCGCCATCGGCAACCGTGACCCCTTGCGACTCATCCGTATTGCCCCGATGCAGCGGTCCCCCACTACCGGAAACAACAAGAAGCGTGCCAGGGAGGGGAGATCCCGGGGCGTCGCTGGAACCGGTGCCTGATTTTCCTTGGATTATCGAGGGACTATCGACAACTCAACCGGAACACGACAGGGAGGGAGCGTTCAAGGAGGGATGCCGGGGATGTACGAAATCGGACCCGCGCCGGCCAAATGTTCTTGCATCAAGAGGAGTTCACGATTTCCCGACGGTGTACGAAATCGGCCCCCCTAAGCATCTTTCCATCAGCCGGTCCCGGCATTCTTCTCCAGGCCGTAACGGCGGATCTTGCTGTACAGGGTGCTCCGGCTCACCTGGAGGCGGCGGGCCGCCTCGTGCTTGTTCCAGGATGATTCTTCCAGCGCTATCAGGACCATCCTCCTCTCCATCTCATCGAGAGAGAGTTCGGCGGAGGTTCCGGTGGGTTCCTTGAGAAAAGGAGGCAGATGACGGATCGTGATCTCTTCGCCCTGGCAGAGAATGACGGCGTAGCTCAAGGCGTTCTCCAATTGGCGGACATTCCCGGGCCAGTGGTAATCCATCAGCGCCTGCATGGCGTCGGAGCCGATCTTCGGGATATGTTTCCCTTCCTTTTCGATGTGCTTGGCGAGGAAATGGCGGGAGAGGAGCGGGATATCCTCCTTGCGATCCCGTAAAGGAGGGAGGTTGATGGAGAACACGTTCAGCCGGTAATAGAGGTCGTCCCGGAACCGTCCCTCCTCCACGTCCCGGCGAAGGTCCCGGTTGGTCGCCGCCAGCACCCGGACGTCCGCTTCGATCGTCTCCTCTCCGCCCACCCGTTCGAAGCACCTGTCTTGCAGGAACCGCAGCAGGAGGACCTGGGTGGCCAGGGAGATGTCGCCGATTTCGTCGAGAAAGNNATCTCGTCCAGAAAGAGCGTCCCGTCCTGGGCCCGCTCGATCCTCCCCTTTTTCTGGCGGATCGCCCCGGTGAATGCGCCCTTTTCATGACCGAAAAGCTCGCTCTCCAGGAGGCTCGGCGAATAGGCCGAGCAGTTGGCTACCACGAAGGGTCCGCTGCGGCGATAGTTCTGCTTGTGGATCGCCTGGGCCACCAGCTCCTTGCCGGTGCCGTTTTCCCCCGTGATGAGGACGGTGGCATCGGAGGTGGCGACGAGGTCGATCAGGTCGTATATTTCCCGAATCTTTTTGCCTTGGCCGATGATTTCTCCACGGGAGACGGCTTCCTCGGGTTCCTTTCGGAACCTCGCGATCTCCGCCTCGTGAAGGACCAGGCTCCGAATGTGTCCGGCGTTCTGGGCGAACAGGGACTGGAAGAAGCGCAGATCCTCCCGGGAGTAGCTCGTTTTCGTTTTCGACCCGAGGAGGAAGTATCCGATACAATCCAGACGGACGAGAATGGGAAGGCCGAACCAGCTCGGATAGGACTGCGTGATCCTGTGGAGAAGGGGGGGCAATTCCTGGCCGTCCGCGGAGGTGGCCACCCGGGAGGTTTTCATACTCCGGAGAGAGCGGGCCAGTTCCGCAACGACCGCGTCCCGTTCCGGATTCAACTGCATCCGTTGCAGGGGGTTGATCGCCTCGGGGCAGCATTCCTCGAAGGACAGGAGCCGTTCACCGCCCGCATCGAGGAGCAGAAACATCGGATCGGAATCGGGGAAGATCCCTTCCGCGAAGTCCCTGAGCAAATGGACGAGCCCGTGCAGGGAACTCTCGGCCCCCACGCGCCGCGAAACCTCGAAGAGCGTCTCCATCTGGTGTTGGGTCTTTTGCAGTTCCTTGGATCGGAAAGCCAGCGCCTCCTCCATCTTCCTTTTTTCGGTGACGTCCCTCTCCAGCCGGATGACCAGCTCCACTTCCCCTCCTGCGCCGATGAGGGGATAGGAATGGATGTGCAGCATCCGGTCCTGCCCCCTGGTATTCTGGTACACCTTGTCGCACTGGTACGGAGTTTTGGCCACCGCCGTTTCCCGGACGGGACAACTGATGCCATCTTCCCAGCAAGCGCTCCGTCTCCCCAGCATGATTTCGTGGCACGTTTTCCCGATCACTTCCTCCTGGGAACGGCCGACCCGGTCGAGAAAGGAGCTGTTTGCCTGCAAGATGCGGTTCGAAGCGGGATCGACGACGATGAGGTTGTCGGTGATGTTGTTGATGATCTTGTCGCTGAATTCCTTTGCTGAGCGCAGTTCGGATTCGACCTCCTTCATCCGGGTGACGTCCGTGACGATCCCTATGGACCCCAGGAACGTGTCGTCGACCATGAGCGGCGCTGCCGATACCAGGCCGACGAGAGACGTCCCGTCCCGGCTCCGGAAGCTCATTTCGTATACGTCCGACGAATCCTTCCGGCGACGGCTCAGCTGCTCTTTCACCACAGTCTTTGAGCTTTCGTCCATGAGATCGAGCAGCGACCGGCCCAGGATCTCGTCGGGATGGTACCCCAACATGCCGGCCAGCCGGCTGTTCGCGAAAGTCACCCTGGCTTCCCCGTCGGCGATGAAGATCCCCTCCCGGGCGATTTCCAGGATCGTCTGATATCTCTCTTCCGATGCCTTGATCCGGTCTTCGAGGCCCTTCCGTTCCGAGATGTCCCGGCCGTGCTCGATCGCCTGGATGACGGTTCCCCCGGCATCCTTCACGGGGTAGGCGCGGATCTCGCAATGTCTGAGACGCCCGTCCGGCAAACGAACAATCTTTTCGCTCCTCTGCGGCTCGCCGGTGCGAAAGACGTCCCTGATGTGGCATGCCTCGCACACGCTGCTTCGGCCGTGAAACACCTCGTAGCAATTCCTTCCGATCAATTGTTCGAGAGCGATCTGATAGGTGGTCGCCAGGGCCTGGTTGGCCATCACGATTCGGTAGTTGCTGTCGTAGATGACCAGAGGGTCGGTGATGCCGTCCAGGACCCTGCTCAGGAACTGTTCCTTCGGGAGAGCTTCGGCCATTCCCTTTCTCCGCGAGACACGAACGGCGGCGTCATTTCCAACGATCCGTATCCAGTGGAGCAGCCAACTGCTTTCCGCTTCGAAGCGGGGATCGGAAGAGAGCGGCGCCCCGGTCGTCCGTCAGACGGATAAGATGTGTTGGATGAAGGCCGGAAGCTGGTCTTTATTATAAATCAACCCTCGTTTGTCCGCTACCGGTTATTGGGATTGCGGCAGGGGATAAAAAAATCATCGCCGTGCAAAGAAGGGGTTCTACCGGAGCGGAGAAAACAAGTATACTTGTCGGAATACCAAGTCAAGAGGACCCTTCATGAAGATCGATCCGCACCTGTTCTCCGCGAAGTTCCCCGACCATTGCCGTCTCGATCTGTGCCGGAGCCGGTGCTGCCGGTTCGGCGTCTGGGTGGACATCGAGGAGCAGAAAACGATCCTTGCGAACCAGGAACTATTCCGCCCCTATCTTCGCCCGGAGGCCAAGGACCCGGAGACCTGGTTCGGCAAGACGGAAAAGGACCAGGACTGCCCGAGCGGCCTGGCCGTGGAGACGCAGGAGATCGCCGGCGGCTGCTCCTTCTACAACCCCGACCACGGATGCGTCCTGCAGAAGGGGGCTGCGGAGGCGGGCCTCCACGAGTGGGCCATCAAGCCGAGGTTCTGCATCATGTTCCCGCTGGTCGTCTCCGGCGGGGAACTGACGGTCGACGAGGACATGAAGAGCCTCTGGTGCATGAAGGAGAAGAACCGCACCCGCCCCATCCTCGACGCCGTGCGGAAAGAGATGGAGTTCCTGTTCGAAGAGGAAGAGGTACGCCTGCTGAACGCCGAGGAAGAACCGCTGCCGGCCGCAAAGGCCAGGGGAATCCGGTAGGGGCCGTCGGCCTCACCCGCGCTCAGGCGAGGGCCCTGCGCCTCTCCCTCCCCCCCAGAACCTTCCGCAGAAACCGCCCCGTGTGGGAGTGCGGATTCTCCGCGACCTCCTCGGGGGTGCCCGCGGCGACCACCTCGCCGCCCCGGTCCCCTCCTTCCGGACCCAGGTCGATGACGTAGTCGGCCGTCTTGATCACGTC
>DOTC01000034.1 GCA_003513855.1 Deltaproteobacteria bacterium
CAGAAAAGCATCACCCAGCCCATTTGCCTTCCTCCTTCCCCATTTCCGCTCTAACACCCTTGCGTAAAGGAGACAGCACAAGCCATGCCAAAGGAGGCTGGAACCATATTCGTTGCGGATCAGCCGGTTGGACTGAAAGAGGATCTCCCATGGAAAACAAACCGGGGATTATCCTGCAAAACGGTGCAGACTATTCTCGAGGCTCGTTCCTCACGGATCAATCCCCAGAGCCAACGGCAATGGAATCCCGTTGATATTCATCATATTTCATGCCCTGAACGGATTGAGGACCCTGGCATACCATATGCAGAGTATTAAAAAATCGACCAAAAATTTGGCAAGCAATACCCAACGTGGGACCAATTAAGGTACAAACCACTATGGATTTTACCATTTCCATCGGATTGGCATTCCTGGCCGGCTTGGCCTCTTTTCTTTCCCCCTGTGTCTTCTCGCTGGTTCCCGCGTATATCAGTTACCTGGGGGGCCGGGCAGCCGGAGGTGAAAACAGGCCCGGGGATCGTTTCGTTACCTTTACACACGGCCTGGCTTTTGTGCTTGGCTTCAGTGTTGTCTTTGTGTCGTTTGGTATCACTGCATCCGTCTTTGGCAGTCTGCTCTACGGTATGCGCACCTGGGTAGCGCGTATCGGTGGGATCGTGGTCATCATTTTCGGGCTTCATATGACCGGTGTTTTCCGTATCCGCTTTCTGGAATATGACCTGCGCATTTTTTATGATGGCTATTCTAAATTCAAGAGGGGATACATCACCTCGTTTTTGATGGGCGTGTTTTTCTCGGCCGGATGGTCACCATGCGTTGGTCCCGTACTGGGTTCGATCCTGACACTGGCAATCGGTGGCGGCTCTGTTGCCCTGGGGGTCAAGCTGCTTTCTGCATATTCCGCCGGCTTGGCAATTCCCTTTTTGATCGCTGCCCTGAGCATCGGTTGGATATTCGGGATACTGCGTCGACATGGCAAAGTGATGCACTATGTCGAAATGGGAATGGGAGTTGTTCTGATCATCGTCGGTTTGATGTTGCTTTTTAATGTGTTCCAATGGATCTCAACCTATGGCCAGTTCTTCTGGATCGATTTCGGCCTATAGGAAGAAGGTGGAAAAATGGAAGAAATAGAGGTGCACACAGCGGAAAAACGTAGCCCTAAACCTATCAGGTTCATCGTTTTCCTTATTCTTGCTGCGACGATCGGTGTTTTTCTGCAACGGTATATTTCATTTTTTAATCTGTCTCATAAGCACCTAGTCCTGGTGGGGGATCCCGCGCCTATCTTTACCTTTCCCGGGCTCGACGGCAAGATGGTCAGCCTGACCGATTACAAAGGCAAGGTCGTCTTCCTCAACATCTGGGCCACATGGTGTCCTCCCTGCAGGGAAGAGATGCCATCCATGGAAAAACTTTATCAGCAGTTGAAGGGTGAGGATTTCGAGATCCTGGCAGTCAGCGTTGACACATCCGGGGCCGAGGCTGTCGGCCCGTTTATGAAAAAATACGGGCTGAGTTTCCCCGCCCTGCTAGATCCCGGGGGGACGATACAAAATCTCTACGGGACGACCGGTCTTCCGGAAAGTTTTATCCTTGGCAAGGAGGGGCTTATTGAAAAAATCGTTATCGGTCCCACGGACTGGTCGACCCCCGAAGTTGTCCTTTTCTTCCGCAATCTTCTTCAGAGGCCCAAAGCCGGATAACAATGGGGTTGCCAGAGCCGTTATCGCGCAAATTCTTTATCGATGATATCACTTATCTCTTTTACGCTTGTGCCTTGTTCGTAAAGTTGTGAGGCCCGCCGGGCCTCATTGAGACATATGGCTCAAGTTTCTGCGTGTCGGTCCACAAAACAACTTAAAAGACTTACGTGGTAAAAAGGCGGTCTCTCACAATTACAGTAGCATTTCAAACTGTCAAAGACATGAGGTATATCTCTTGCCGCCTGATACCTTCTTGCAACTAACGGGTAAGCAAACATTGACGGCGAAAGGGTCTCTCTTGTCTCCCCTTTACGCAAAGATTGATCATCAACCCCAGACACGGGATACGATGCTTTCTTGGAAAGTTGCATAACGACTACGACGGCTGCAACAATTACTATTGCAGAAACAGCTATTATAACTAGAGTTCTTCTGTTTTTTCCCTTTCCTGCTTGGTTGTTCCCGGGTTTGGCTTTTTTCGATTTTTTCTTTTTGGACATCGGCCTAGGCCCCTTTCTCACCAACCTGTCCTTTATCCATGTCGTGGCTTCCAGGGGACACCCCTCCGCCTCCTTGGTCTCCATGCCCTCTATGGACACCGTGCTTCCCATGGCCGCGATGCATGAAGAGATGGATGACCGGGCACAGGAGAATGAGCGCCCACGGCAGGACGTCCAGAATATATGCCTGGTGTTCCTTCCAGAAGAATAAGGCGGCGCCCGCCATGAATCCGAACAGCCCTACCCAGGTTACGTTCCTCATCGGCGTTCCCTCCGNNCGTAAAGGAGACAGCACAAGCCATGCCAAAGGAGGCTGGCAACATATCCGTTGCGGATCAGTCGGTTGGACCGAAGGAGGATCTTCCATGGAAAACAACCCGGGGATTATCCTGCAAAACGGTGCAGACTATTCTCAAGGGCCGTTCCTCCCGGCTCATCCCGCTCAGCCATCGGGAGTGGCAAACCGTTGATATTCCAGCCGTGTCATGATCTGCATGATCTGACTGTCCTGGCATGGCATATGCAACCCCTGCCCATATAATAGGATTCACAGAGATACGGAAATCTGATCCGGGGAGGAACAGGAAATGACCGAGACGAATCGAATCAGCCTTCCATGGGGAACCTTCTTCGCCGGCGCCTCTCTGGCCGGCGCCTACATCCTGTGCGTCGTTCTCGACATCCTGTTCCCGAGCGTCGGCATGAAGGTCGGCTGGGGTGCCCTTCTCCCCGGGTTCACCCGGCTTACGCCGACGACATTCATCCCCGGACTTGTGGAGACATTTCTCATCGGGGTTCTTTTCGCGGTGACCATCGTACCGATCTATAATTTCTATTTTTCTCTCAGGGACAAACTCGAGGAGATACAGGCCTTGCGATATGGCGACCGCCTGAAATACATTTAGACGGTTTTCCAGAATACCGGCGGGATGGAGACGGGCAACATGGGCGTGACAGGCAGGCTTGTCGCGTGGGGTTTCGTCCGCGTGCCGTTGCTCGCAACCCTGTGGGCACGGTCCCGCCAAACCACGGTACCACCCGCCTTCGTCTTCCCGGCCCGGCCGATCTCGCGGATGCGTATCGGACTGATCACCACGGGGGGAGTCCACCATATCGACCAGATTCCCTTCCGCCGCAAGGACGAAAACCCAATAGGGGACGGCACCTGCCGTCTGCTGGATCTAACACGCCCCCGCGACGCGTTCGTTATCACCCACGACTGGTACGACCGTCGGGACGCCGAAAGGGACCTCAACCTCATCCTTCCCGCCGAGCGCCTCCGGGAGTTCGCCGAGGAAGGAATCATCGGAGAGCTTCATCCCGTGGCGGTCGGCTTGATGGGCCACGTCAAGGGGGAAGAGGCATTCCGCCTCGAACACGAGACGGCACCGGAAATCGCCGCCCTCTTCCGGGAGGGGGAAGTGGACGCGGTCCTCCTCGTCCCCGCCTGAGGCACCTGCAACCTGGCGGCCGGTCTGGTCGCCCGGGCTCTGGAGAGCGCAGGCATTCCCACCGTCGCGATCTCCAACTCCCTGGAGGTCACAAAGCGCATTCGCCCTCCCCGTGCCGTTTCCGTCCGTTTCCCCTTCGGCCGCGCCGTCGGAGAACCGGGGAACCGGATGCAGCAGCGCAGGGTCCTGCTCGAAGCCCTGAAGCTTCTCGCAGAGGCGAAGGGGCCGGAGATACGGTTCCTCTCCCACCTCAAGTGGCGGCGGACCGACTATGCGATGCTTCCCCCGGTCGAGTTCCCCGGTGGACCGACCGCCAGATAACGCCCTTGCAACTAAGACACCATTGAACCCCTCGGAGGAGAAAGAACGTATGAGAACACCTGCAGGAATGGTTCGCACGATGCTCAGCTTTTTGCTCGCCTTGGCCCTCACCGTTGGCCTTGCGGCCTGTGGCGGCGGGGGGAGCTCCAGTATATCGGCCGGAACTGGTTCCGGTTCGTTTCTCCCGACCGNNTGTATTCCCCGTCTATGTGGGAACGACCAACGTTTTCCAAATCACCAGCGGTGCGGACGGCCAGACCATCGACCTCGGTTTGGTGAACCCGGACCTCACCCGGGGCAAAGCTACCCCTGCGAACACCCCCATGGGGTGTCCCGGCGTGATGGCAGGGGGAGAGAACCCGTCGATTCCCCCGTTCCTTTTCGGAGCAGGCGGGAAACCGTTCACACAGGCTCTCAACATCCCGCCCGTATTGAAGCCGACCTCAACGACGAGCACGACGGAATTCTATGACCTTGCCCTTCGCGAGGCGGATGTCGAGATCATCCCCGGCATGTTGACCCGCATCATGGGCTTCAACGGCCTCACACCCGGCCCTACCATCCGTGCGCGCGTGGGACGTCAGGTCGTCGTGAGCCACTCCAACAATCTTCCGGTAACCACCCTCGGCGGCACGCCCGGCGATGTCGCCATTCACCTTCACGGCGGACACGTGCCCTCTTCCGAGGACGGCTTCCCGACGGACACGGTGCCCCCGGGCGCGAACCGCAGCTATACCTATCCGAACGACCAGCTGCCGGCCACCCTTTGGTACCACGACCACCTGATGGACTTTACCGGACCCCATGTATGGTTCGGGATGGCGGGGTTTTACATCCTGACGGACGACTACGAGGACAGCCTCGGGCTGCCGAGCGGCGCCTACGAGATACCGCTGGTCATTCAGGACCGCAATTTCGATACGAACGGCGAGCTTGTGTACACCGGCAACCGGTTTGGTGAGACGGGCAACACCATACTCGTCAACGGCACCATCCAACCCTATTTCCAGGTCGCCGCGCATAAGTACCGATTCCGTGTGCTGAACGGCTCCAATGCGCGCCGGTACCAGATCGCCCTGAGCAACGGCCAGCCCTTCCATGTGCTCGGCATGGAGGGAGGTCTCCTGCCCGCGCCGGTCAAGGTGAACTCCCTTGTACTGGCCCCGGCCGAGCGCGCGGATATCGTGGTGGATTTTTCGTCACTCCCCGTGGGCGGCTCCGTAGTTCTGCAAAACTCCCTGGGGTCGGGAAGTACGGCGAACATTATTCGCTTCGACGTGGACAGGGTGGAGACGGACACCAGTCAGATACCCCCCAGCTTTCGCCCGCTCGAGAAGCTGAGCACAAGCCAGGCTGTCCTGACACGCGGCTTCACGTTCTCGGGCGGCATGATGGGCATGATGGGAGGCAGCCCCTGGGTTATCAACGGGAAACCCTTCGATCCCGACAGGGTGGATGCCAACCCGAAGCTGGGCACGGTGGAGATCTGGGAATTCCGGAACATGTCCATGATGGATCATCCGGCGCACCTGCACCAGACCATGTTCCAGATCCTGGACATCAATGGTACCCCTCCCCCGCCGACCCATGCCGGCTGGAAGGACACGGTGAATGTGCCGGCTATGGGCAGCGTCCGGATCATCATGCGCTTCGCCGATTATGCGGGGAGGTACGTCTTGCACTGCCACGTGCTCGAGCACGAAGACAATGCCATGATGGCGCGGTTTGACGTGGTGCCATAGCAGTCGGTCCCCAGGGAACCGGAGCGGTACGCCACATGGGGGATACGCGGGCACACGGCGGATTGCCGGGAGCAATGAGGGAGCTCTCAAAAGCAGGCAGCCGAAGACCGCTTCCTCCGCCTGCTTGCACGGCATTACGCCGGGGAGGTGTTCATTCGCCTTCGTGACCGACCACGATCCTGCCGACCATGCCCGCCTCGAAATGGCCGGGCTCAAGGCAGGCAAAGTCGAACGTCCCGTCCCTGGTGAATTGCCAGATCAGCTCACCGGTTTTTCCGGGCTCTACGCTGACCATGTTGGGATCGGCGTGTTCCATCTCCGGGGACTTCCGCATCATCTCGGCATGTCCCTTCAGTTCATCGATCGTGCCGAGCACCATCTCGTGCTCGAGATTGCCGGTATTCCGGAGGATGAACCGGATGGTCTCGCCCCGTTTCACGCGGATGCTGTCGGGCCGGAAGCGCATCGCGTCGCTCATTTCCACCTCGATGCTGCGGGTGACGTCGCCAGGATCGCCGGGCCTGCCAAGACCCGCTGCGTGTCCTTCTGCAGACCGGTCTTCCTTCTTTCCGTGATTCTCGTCCCCGTGTCCCAGCGCCCCGGTGGTAAACGCGAGGCTCATGGCAAGCGCGCATGCAATGATCCGTCGCTTCATCTGTCGTTTCCTCCCACAGTCGGTATGCCGGAAGGTCCCCCTTCCATTCGCCGGTGCCGGGACCTCCCTCTGCATTGCCCGCTGATTTCTCATAGGAGGACCGGTCCGCCTCCGCGGTTTCCTCCGTCGCAGAAACGGTGCCTAAAGGTTTGCGCGCCGAAGCCTCAACGCATTAGCGACGACGGACACGGAACTGAAGCTCATCGCAGCCGCCGCGATCATGGGACTTAGCNNGATCCCGTCGCCCGCCATGGCGACGATACGCCCCTCCCCCTGCAGGCGCTTCACGGCGTCGGCCTTATGGTCCGGAAGGACCTCGGCGACCACGTCATCGAGGCGGAGCTTTTCCGCGACGGCTCCGGCTGTCGTGCGGTTGTCCCCGGTAAGCATCACGATCCGGATCCCGTCC
>DOTC01000101.1 GCA_003513855.1 Deltaproteobacteria bacterium
CATCATGACGGCCACCACCGGCATGACGGCGCGCCCCGATTTCCCGCACGCCTCGGTTACCTGTCCCACCCCGAAGAACGGATCGATTTCGGGCTGGATGTCCCCCAGCGTGGCCAGGACGGCCGCGGCCTTGACGGCGTCGATCCCGGAGCCGCCGTCCGCCACGACCAGAACGTCCGGTTTCTTGTGCATGATGTGACTGTGGATGCGATAGACATCCACGAACGGGGCGTTCGGGCCCGCGGATTTCACCATTCCCGCCACCTCCACGCCGGCCGTCTTCATGGACCTGAGGATCCGGTCCTGAATGGGCTGGAACCACTCGAACCCGAGAGGGCCTACGAACAGGGCCTTCTTGCCGAATTCGGCGGCGTACGGTCCCGGCGCCGTGTCCAGCACGCCGCTGCCGAATGCGTACGTCTTCCCTTTGAACTCCTTCAAGATGGCGGAGCCTTGTTCTTTCAGATCGGACATGGCGTTATCCTTCTCGAAAGAAAAATATTATTCGAATTCCTTGATCGCGTCGATCGAGATGCCCATGGAGGCGTCCGTCTCCCGTTCGATGATGATGTCGATGACGTACGGCACGCCCGAGTCCACGGCCCTCCGGAAAGCGGCTTTGATCTCCTTCGGGTCGGTGACCCGCTCCCCTGTGGTACCGCACGCCTCGGCGAACTTCACAAAGTCAAAACCACGCCCCTGGTTTTCCGCTTCGATGCGCGCCTGGCTGGAATCGACGACGCCGACGGTGCGCTTCCCTTCGGCAACGGCCATCCGGGGAAGTTCCGCGCCTGCAATCCCTACCATGCTGTCGTACCAGAGCTGAACTTCAAAATTCATGTCGAAATTGTATTTTTCCGCCTGGCGGATCAGGCTGAGATATCCGTTGTTCAGGACGATGCACACGAAGGGCACCTTGTACATGACCGCTACCGGAAGCTCTTCCATGCAGAACTGAAAGCCGTAATCCCCGACCACCTGCACCACCGTCTTGTCGGGCCGGGCGACCTTGGCACCGATGGAGGCGGGCAGATCCCACCCCAGTGGGCCCGCTCCCCCGCAGTCCAGATAATGCCTGGGTTTGGAGATCTTCTGCAGCTGGCCGGACCAGATTTGGTTCAACCCGATGCAGGTCACGAACACGGTCTCGTCGTCGAAAAACTCGTTGATCTCCTGGAAGACCCGCTGGGGCTTGATGGGAATGTTGTCATAGTCGGTTTTCCGTTCCAGCTTGGTGCGCAGCTGGGCAACCTGCAATTTCGTCGGTTCCCCCTTGACCTGGCGTCGTTTGATCTCCTCCAGAAGGGCCTGCAGGGTCAGTTTGGCGTCCGCGCAGATGCCCAAGTCCGGCATGATGTTTTTCCCGAGTTGACCGGGGTCCACATCCACATGGATGAACTGGCGGTTCCCTTTGTAGACGTTGATGGCGCCCGTATGGCGGTCGTTGAACCGGGCCCCTACGGCCAGCACAAGGGAGGACTCGAGAAACGTCTGGTTCCCCGAACGGGTATTGCACTGGATTCCCACGTGACCGGCCATGAGAGGATGATTCCACGGGATCCCCCCCTTGGCCATGTACGTGGCGATGACGGGGATCTGCAGGAGCTCGGCGACCTGCACGAATTCCTTGCAGGCGTCGGCCAGGACTACGCCTCCCCCCATCAGCAGGAGAGGCTTCTCCGCCGCAAGGAGCATGTCCAGAGCCTTGGCCACCTGCTTCGGGTCGGGAGGGGTGCGGAAGATAGGCAGCGGGGCATCCGTCTCGGGATCGTACTCGATTTCCCCCCGTTGGACGTCCAGGGGCAGGTCGATCAGGACCGGACCGGGACGTCCCTCCTTCATGATCCGGAACGCCTCCCGGAATACCCACGGCACCATGGCCGGCTCCTGCACGCAATACGATTTCTTGGTGATCGGCTTCACGATGGCGGCGATGTCCACCGCCTGGAAGGCTTCCCGTCCCAGTTGCGCCCGCACGTTCTGGCCGGTGATTGCCAGAATCGGGATCGAATCGACCTGGGCGGTATAGAGCCCGGTCACGAAATTGCTGGCGCCGGGACCCGAGGTCGCTGCGCAAACGCCCACCGTGCCGATGGCGCGGGCATACCCGTCGGCCATGTGAATCGCACCTTCTTCATGCCGGCAAAGCATGTGCCGAATGGTCCCGAAGTCCTTGAGAGACCGGTAAAAGGGGAGGATCCCCGCTCCCGGGATGCCGAATATGTGTTTCACCCCTTCGCTTTCCAGGATTTTGACGGCGGCGTTCATGGCGGTCATCTTGGGCATGGGTCTGCTCCTTCCTCCGGGATTTCGCCGAGGCGCTCTATTGATCGTTCCTCCTTATTGAATCGATTCCATCCTAAGGCATTCGAACAGTCGCGCCAAACAGAGAATTGGCCCGTCCCGTTTCCCGTGGGATGAAACTAAGTGCCGCGTTCCGTAAAGTACGGTCTCGTATCGGGGCAATGCCCGGAGGCGTTTTTCCTCCCGATGCCAGGAATCGCGCGGGGCTTCCTATTCGCTACGCTCGCGACCTGCGACCGCTCGCTGCCGATTCCGCTCGACGCAATTCCCGCCTCGCTCCATGGGCCGCTCCGAGGAATCCCCCGCTGCGCCCCTTGGCACCGGGAACCACGCACGGATANNTCGGTGACGTTGGTGCCGGTCGGTCCCGTGACGACGAGATCCGACAGTGCCTGGAAGAAGGGGTAGGCGTCGTTCCGGTCCAGGTGATTCGAGGGGGAGAGCGCAAGCGCGGCGGCGCGGGAACACGTCGTGCCGTCGGCGAACGCGCCCGCTGAGTCCGTGGGGCCGTCGACGCCGTCCGTCCCGCCCGACAGGACCGCCATCCCCGGCATCCCGTCCATCTCGATGGCCGCGGCGAGGGCGAACTCCTGG
>DOTC01000070.1 GCA_003513855.1 Deltaproteobacteria bacterium
GACTTGCGAACGACCGCCGTGATATTCCCGTCCTTCTTCCCCGTCACCTGAAGGATCCCCGCGAGGTAGCGCACGTATCCGGAAACCGGCCTCGGGGCAGCGGATCGGACCGGTCCGCGAACCCGGTAGACGCCAAGGATCTGGCCCTCGGGGATCTCCTTGTCGAGAGAGAGGAAGACCCTGTCCGCTTCCGAGAAGGCTTTCTTGTCCTCCTCACCGCCCTTTATCGAACCGATCCCCTTCGGCCGATCCGGCGTAAATTCCCCGGCGCGCACGAAAGCCTCCGGAGCGATCGAAAGCGTCGGTTTCGGAGGCGGCTTTTCCGCTGCCGTGATCGCGGCGGTCGTCGCCGTCACGGCGGGCTGCCCCTGCGCCGCGGGAACGGGTTCCCTGACCTCCCATGCGTACTGCCGTGCAGGGGGGGGGAAGACCACGATATCGATCCCGGGGTAGATGTAATGGGGGTTCGTAAGGAACCGGTTCCGCTCCCAGAGATCCGGCCAAAGCCAGGGAGAACCGAGGTATTGCCCGGAGAGATCCCAGAGCGTGTCTCCCTTGACGACAGAGTGAACGAGCCCTTCCGGGTATTCCGCCGGATTCGCCGAGACCAGGCTCTCCTGCGCGGAACCCGCGACCGGAAGCAACAGGATCGTGCAAAGGACCGCAAGAACCGAAAGCCTCCCGCTCCATCTCTTCATGTTTCACCTCGCTTGCGCCCTGCCGAAGGGACACAAAATTATATCTCAATTATGCTAAATAGTATTCCTTATGGCAAAAATTACATGCCATTTTCATGAGAGTCAAGCGGATTCTTTTCCCGGGCGGCGGCTGCCCCGCCTAGGGCCACCGCAGGTGAAGGAACACCTCGCGGTTCCCCCTGGAACCCCTCAAGCGGCTTTCCGCCTCTCCGACAACGGAAAACCCGGACTCCCGGGCGAACTCCCGGACGGCACGCACGGCCCGCAGCCTCTTTTCCTCGTCGCGGACCACACCACCCTTCCCGACCGACCCTTTTCCCGCCTCGAACTGGGGTTTGACCAGCGCCACGACGTCGGCGCCGGGGAGCAGAAAAGCGCGCAGCGGGGGCAGGATATGGCGCAGGGAGATGAACGAGACGTCCACCGCGGCAAGGGATACCTTCTGCGGGAGAAGGTCGGCGGAGGCGTGCCGGAAATTCACCCGCTCCCGGAGGACGACTCTCGGGTTTCGGCGGAGCGAGTCGTCGAGGAGGGATTCCCCCACGTCGACCGCGAACACCCGCGCGGCGCCTCGCCGGAGGAGGCAATCCGTGAACCCCCCGGTGGATGCTCCCACGTCAAGCGCCACGGTACCCGCCGGAACGGAAAGCCCGAAGTCATCGAGCGCCCCGGCGAGCTTCTCACCGCCCCGCGAGACGAACGGCCGGGGCGACGGGGCGACGGCGATATCGAGGCCGGGCCTTGCGGGCGCCCCGCACTTCGTGACGACCTTGCCTGCGAGGAGGACGCGGCCGGCGAGGATGAGGCCCTGCGCCTTCGCCCGGGTCTCCGCAAGGCCCCGGGCGACCAGCTCCGCGTCCAGGCGGTTCCCCCCCCCCTTCCTCCCCGGGGAGGCACGGCCGCTGCGGGACGGGGGATCAGACAATCTTATCGAGCCGGGCCCGGATGCCGTTGAAGATCGACGGGAGCAGATTCCGCCCCTGGGAACAGAGGCGCGCGGCCTCCGCGATCACCGCATCCTCGGAAAGACCGTACGCCTCGCGCAGCTCGGCCTGCGATCCGTGCTCCACGAAGGTGTCCCGGACTCCGATCCGCCGGAACGCCTGGGGGTGCACGTCGTGCTCCTCGAGCATTTCGAGGACGGCGCTCCCGAACCCTCCCGCAAGGACGTGCTCCTCGACCGTCAACACCCGCCCGATGCGCTGGACCAGGGGGACGATGAGCGCGGCGTCCATCGGCTTGACGAAACGGGCGTCCACCACGGCGGCCGAGATGCCCCGCTTCCCGAGCTCCTCGGCGGCGACCAGGGACGTGGCCACCGTGGAGCCGACGGCGAGGAGGAGGATCTCCTTTCCAACGGCGAGCAGCTCCCCCTTTCCCCACGGGACGGGCGCCGGATGGGGGGGGATGTCGACTCCCACGACGGGCCCCCGGGGGTATCGGATGGCGGCGGGCCGCCCGGCCCCGACGGCCGTCCGGAGCATCCGGACCAGCTCCGCCTCGTCCCTCGGCGCCATCAGCGACATGTTCGGGATGTGGCGCAGGTACGCGAGGTCGAACAGCCCCTGGTGCGTCGCCCCGTCCGCGCCGACGATCCCGCTGCGGTCGATGGCGAAGACGACGGGAAGGTTCTGGAGGCAGACGTCGTGGACGACCTGGTCGTACCCGCGCTGGAGGAAGGTGGAGTAGACCGCGACCACGGGGATCTTCCCCTCCCGGGCAAGCCCTGCGGCGAAGGTCACTGCGTGCGCCTCGGCGATGCCGACGTCGAAGAACCTGTCCGGGAAGGCATCGCGGAATTTCTCCAGGCCCGTCCCGCCGCACATGGCCGCGGTGATCGCCACCACGTCCGGATTCTCCCGGCCGATCCCCAGAATGGCGGACTCGAAGATGTCCGTGTACGTGGGGAGGGGGCTATCCTCCGCGCCATTCCCCGTTACGGGGTCGAACGGCCCCACGCCGTGAAACCGCTCGGGGTTGGCCTCCGCCGGCGGGTACCCCTTCCCCTTCGAGGTCACCACGTGGACGAGGACGGGACCCTCGAGGTTTTCCAGGTTCTGGAAGGTTTTCACGAGGTCATCGAGATTGTGGCCGGAGATGGGGCCGACGTAGGTGAATCCGAGCTCCTCGAAGAGCAGCCCCGGCACGATGAACCCCTTGGTGAGCTCCTCGCCCCTCTTGACGATCCGGGCGAGCAGCTTCCCGTGGGGCATCGATTTGAGCAGCGTCTCGACGCGCTTCCGGAACGAGGTGTAGAACTTCCCCGTCATCATCCGGTTGAGGTACCCCGAGAGCGCCCCGACGTTCTGGGAGATCGACCACTCGTTGTCGTTCAGGACCACGATGAGGTCCCGCTTCTGGTGTCCGGCCTGGTTCAGGCCCTCGAAGGAGAGGCCGGAGGAGAGCGACCCGTCGCCGATCACCGCGATGACCTTGTGGGTCTCCCGGTTCAGGTCCCTCGCCACCGCCAGCCCAAGCGCGGCGGAGATGGAGGTGCCGGAGTGCCCCGTCCCGAATGCGTCACACGGGTTCTCCGCGATCCGCGGGAAGCCGGAGATCCCCCCGTAGGTGCGAAGGGAGGGAAAGACCTCCTTCCTCCCCGTGAGGATCTTGTGGGCATAGGCCTGGTGGCCGACGTCCCAGACCACCCGGTCGTGCGGGCTCGAGAAGACGTAGTGGAGCGCGATCGACAGCTCGACGACGCCCAGGCTCGACGCGAGGTGGCCGCCCGTGCGGGCGACGCTGTCGACGATCGTCCCGCGAATCTCCTCGGCGACGTTCGGAAGCTTCTCCCTCGGGATCTTCTTGAGGTCCTGTGCGGACTGAATGGTCGAAAGCAGACTTTCCCGGGTCACTTCACGATCTCCTTGTTGCTACGATTCGGACGATATCCCGGAGGGTTTCCGCTTCCCCCCCGAAGGGCGAAAGGGCCTGGAGCGCCTCCCCGCGAAGGGATTCCGCCCGCGCGCCGGCCTCCGCCATCCCCCGGACGGCGGGGTAGGTGAGCTTCCCCCGCGCCCTGTCCTTGGCCACCGTTTTCCCCATCTCCTCGAAGCTCCCCGTCTCGTCCAGGATGTCGTCGGTGATCTGGAACAGAAGCCCCAGCGCCCTCCCGTAGCGGGAAAGGCTTTCCACCTGGCTCCCGCTTCCGCCGCCCAGAATCCCTCCCATCGCGGCCGAGGCGGACAGGAGGGCCGCCGTCTTCCTCAGATCGATCTCCTCGATGGCGGACACCCCCTCCCCCGCCGGGGGGGCAAGATCCATCATCTGGCCGCCCGCCATCCCGGAAGCGCCCGCGGCGCGGGCCAAAAGCGCCGACGCCCGGACGGCCTTCGCCGGGTCCCTGCCGGCCAGGGGAGATTCCCCCATGACCCGGAACGCCTCGGTCAGGAGCGCGTCTCCCGCCAGGATGGCCACCGCCTCGCCGAACACCTTGTGGCAGGTGGGCCGCCCCCTGCGGTAATCGTCGTCGTCCATCGCCGGGAGATCGTCGTGGATCAGCGAGTAGGTGTGCACGTATTCCACCGAACACGCAAACGGGAGCAGATCCTTCTCCTCCCCGCCCACGGCGGCTCCCGCCGAAAGGAGCACGACCGGCCGGATCCGCTTCCCGCCGGACGTCAGGGCGTACTCCATGGCATCCCGCAGGGGGGCGGGGATGGGGCACACGTCCGGCGAGAGGAACCCGAGCAGGCTCTCCTCGACGAGGGCCCGGAACCGCGCGAACGCCGCCGTGCCGAGGGTGCCCCCGGTCGCCTGCACGTCACTCCTCATCCCGGAGGATGTCGGCCTCGTCTTCCGTCCCGTTGACGACGACCCCGCCCGGTTTCCGCAGGAGCAGCTCGATCTTCCTGTCGGCGTCGTCCAGCCGCTTCTGGCAGAGGGCGGACAGCCGCATCCCCTCCTCGAAGAGCCGGATCGACTCTTCGAGCTTCGTCTCCCCCGACTCCAGCTTTGCGACGACGCCTTCCAGGCTCTTCAGAGCCTCCTCGAATGTGGGGTCCTTCCCCTTCGCCCGCATGCTTTCCCCCCGACGAATGGTTCATTATATGGGTTGCCCCGGGAAACGGTCAACGCGAAGGAAGGGCCATCAGAAGCGACGGGTCGATCCGTCCTCCCGCGGCCCGGACGCTGAAGTGGATGTGGGGGCCCGTCGCCCGCCCGCTTGCGCCTACCGAGCCGATCCTTTGTCCGCGCACGATCTTCTGACCTTCCGAGACAACGAATTCCCGGAGATGATAATAGACGCTGAACACGCCTCCCCCGTGGTCCAGCACCACCGAATTCCCCCCGAAGAACTGCTCCCCCGCGAACGCGACGGCGCCGTCCGCGGTCGCCACGACGGGCGTTCCCGCCGGGAGGGTAACGTCCACCCCGGCGTGGGGGCTGCGCGGCTCCCCGTTGATGATGCGCCGGGCGCCGAACCCCTTCGGTTGGAACCCTTCCACCGGCGGCAGGAACGGGAAGCTCCACACCGGGGGAGAGGAGACCCGCGAGAACCGCTCCGCCAGCCTCCTTGCTTCCCGGTCGATCCGCTCCAGGGTCGCCCGGTCGAACTGCGTCATCTCCTTCGAAAGAGTGAGCTCCTGGACGGGAAATGATCCCTTCCGGATCACGAACTCCACGTCGAACCGGATCGCCTTCCCCTCCTCCATCGCCCGGATCGGAAGGACGGCCTTGCCGGGCGTCTCCAGGAGATCGATCCCGATCAGTCCGACGAATCGCCCCGGCCCATCCTCCTTCATCGGGATCTCCTGCCCCTTCCAGATCATCACGACGCTGTCCGCCCGGGGCAGCGGCGACACCTCCACGAGCACCGGTTCCCCCTGGGCAGGCCACCGGGAGGAGAGCCGAACCGGGAAAGGTCTCTCCGCCGCGGTCCCGGGATCGGCTCCGCCCCCGAAGGCGGGCGGAGAGAACGGAAGGAAAAGGAGAAGGGCAACAACGGCCGCCCTCATCCCTTCCGCCCCTCCACGACCGCTCCGAACGCCCCGTCGGCCACCCGGACATCCACCGCGTCGCCCCCGACGACTTCGGAGGCGGACCGCACCGCGCGCCCCGTCCCCCGGTGCGTCGCGATGGCGTATCCCCGGGTGAGGACCGACTCCGGGCCGAGGGCCGCGAGCTTGCCCTGCAGGACCTCGAGCGCGCGCCGGACGGCCGCCCGCTTCGCGTCCGCCTGTCGCGCGGCCCGTTCCGCGAGGACCGCCAGCTCACCGCGTCTGCGGGAAACCCAGGCCCCGGGGGAATGCATGCGCACCGATCCGGCAAGGACTGCCACCGTCTCCCGCCCCTCCCGTATTCCCCGCTGCATGGCCTCCGCGAGCGCGTCGGTCCGCTCCACGACCGCGTACCGCCGCGCCTGGAGAAGGGGCCGCGGGTCGGACAGGGCCCCCGCGGCGATCCGCCACTCGCGGCGAAGCGTCTCCCTCCCGTATTGCTCCGCCTTCCCGGCGCGCAGGGCCAGCGCCGCCACGCGGTCCCGGACCTCGAGCCGGTCGGGAACAGCCATCTGCGCGGCGGCCGTCGGNNCCTCGCGGGATCGAACAGCCCTTCCCCGGCAAGCCTCTGTTTCCTTCTCTCCAGCTCGAGAAGAAGGTTCCCTAGGCCGCGCACCTCGACGGAGTGCGCGTAGAGCTGGTACTCCCCCTTCTTCTCGTACACGCCGACGGATCCCGTGACGACCGCCGCCTGACCGTCCCGGAGATCCCCGAAGACGAACCGCTCCCTGCCCCGGAACAGGACGACGCGGATCTGGGCCCCCTCGTCCTTGAGCGAGAAGTACCGGTGGCCGGAAGGATAGAGCCTGTGGTTCGACACCTCCCCTTCCACGCGGACGAACCGGAACGCCCCTTCGAGGCACCCCTTGATCCGTGCGGTCAGTTCGGTGACGCTCACGACCCCCCGGGAGGAGTCCTCCCCGCCGGGAGGCGCCGCGGGCGGAAAGAGGGGGCCGTGCGGGTCGCCGCTCACTGCCGCCGCCTTCCCGCGAGCAATTCGTCGATCGTTACGGCCCGGATCCCTTCCGCCTCCAGGTCCGGGACGAGGTCGAGGATCGTCCGGAACGATCCCTTCCTCCCGTGGCAGACGAGGATGGCCTTCCCCTTCTCTTTCGCGATCTCCAGCGCCTGCTTCCACCGGAGGCGCATCTCCTCCGGCTGGATGCCGGCATCGAGAAAGACGTCGCGTCTGGTCACCGGGACCCCGGCCCGCAGGGCCGCCAGGACGGCGACGGAGCGGGGCGTGGTCACGCTGTCCAGGAGGAACAGTCCCCGGGACTTGAGAAGGGATACGAGGGTCCCCATCGACTCCAGGTCGGCGGTAAACGCGGACCCCATGTGGTTGCTGACGCCGGATGCCCAGGAGTTCTCCTCGATCATCCGGCCGAGCAGGGAGTCCATTTCCTCCATGCTCATCCCCTTCAGAAGCCGAAACCCCTCGGTCCGGTCGGAGACGGGGCTCTCGGGCTCCATCGGGACGTGGATCAGCACGCCGAAGCCGCGTTCGTGCGCGGTTCGGGCGAGCCGGCGGGAGGAGGGGCCGAAGGGGATGACCGCCATCGTGATCTTTTCCGGGAATTTCAGCCACTCGGCGTCCCTTGTGGGGTCGTACCCGCAATCGTCGACGACGATGGCGAGGCGGGGGGCCGTCTCCTCCACCGGCGTCGCCTCCCGTTCGTCCCGGGCGGTCTCCTCCGCCTCCCCGGTCCCGGGGGGCGGCGCGGAGGGCTCTCCCTGCGCCGGGGGCCCGGAGACGTTCCTGCTTTCCCCACCGGGCATGAGGACCGCCACGCCGATGGTGAGAAGTCCTGCGAAAAAGGACAGGAGCATCAGGGAGCCCCACCGCCACTTCCTGCCCGGCCCCTCTTCCCTCCTGCCGGCCCTTCGTCGCTTCATCCCTGCCCGGGATCAGGCCGCATCAGGACGCCTTGGCCTTGTCGAGGAACCGGGATTTGAAGATCTCCCACCCTTTCAACAGGTCGACGGCCCGTTCGAGCTGGATGTCCTTCTCCTCGCCCTTCTTCCCCTCCAGAGCCGGCGCGGCGGGTTGCATCCCGCTTTTCCCTTTCTCCGGCTCCTCCTTTTTCATCCTTTTGCCATCCGCGGGAGGGGTTTCTCCCCCCGGCGACTCCCCGGTTTCCTCCTCCCCCTCGCCCTTGAGGTGGTGCCGGATATCCTTCTCGCGGATCGCCCCCGGGTGTCCTTCCCGGGGCTCCCTGCCGTCCCGCACGACGATGTCCGGCTCGATCCCCTTGGCCTGGATGGACCGCCCTTTGGGTGTGAAGTACCGTGCCGTGGTAAGGCGGAGGGCCGAGCCGTCCTCCAGGGGGAGGATCGTCTGAACGGACCCCTTTCCGAACGTCTGGGTCCCCAGCACGACCGCACGTGCGTGGTCCTGAAGCGCACCCGCGACGATCTCCGACGCGGAAGCGGAACCGGCGTTCACCAGGATGACGATCGGGAATCCGCCGTACGTCCCGTTCCTGTGCGCTGTGTACTTGTATTTCTGGGCCTCGATGCGTCCGTCGGTATAGACGATGAGGCCCGAATCGATGAACGTGTCCGCCACCTTCACCGCCTGGTCCAGCAGCCCTCCCGGGTTGTTGCGCAGGTCGAGCACCAGTCCCCGCAGCTCCCCCTTCTCCTTCACCTGCGACTGGAGCGCCTTTTCCAGCTCCGCGGTGGTGTCCTGCTGGAACTGCAGGAGCTTGACGTANNGATCTTGATGATGTCGCGGGTGATGGTGAAGGGCGTAAGCTCCGCGAGCCCCTCCCGGGCGATCCAGATCTTCACCGTCGTCCCGGGCTCCCCCCGAAGCCGCTTGACGGCGTCCATCACGGTCATGTCCTTGGTGAAGTCGTCCTCGATCTTCATGATCCTGTCTCCCGCCTGCAGCCCGGCGCGGAAGGCCGGCGTGTCCTCGATCGGGGCGATGATGGTGAGAATGCCGTCCTTGATGCCGATCTCGATCCCCAGGCCCCCGAACACCCCCTTCGTCTCGACCTCCACCTGCTTCAGCATGTCCGGGGTGAGATAGGAGCTGTGCGGGTCGAGGGTCTGGAGCATCCCCTTGATGGCCCCCTCCACGAGCTTGTCCATGTCGGGCTCTTCCACGTAGCTGCTCTGGACGGCGGACAGGACGTCGCCGAAGATCTTCAGTTTTTCATAGACGACGTTCGCCTGGGCCGTGGGGCGATCCACGAAGAGATTCCCCGCAAGGACCCCTGCAAAAAAGACCAGGATGACGACCGCAGGCCCCCAAATGTTCTTCCCC
>DOTC01000211.1 GCA_003513855.1 Deltaproteobacteria bacterium
CTCCGTGGGCAGCCCGATCATGAAGTAGAGCTTCACCGACTTCCAGCCGGCCCCGAAGATCCGGTCGACCGCGCCCAGGATGTCGTCCTCGGTGACGTTCTTGTTGACGACGCGGCGCAGCCTCTCGGTGCCCGCCTCCGGGGCGATGGTGAAGCCGGTCTTGCGGACACGGCTCACCTCCTGCAGCAGCCGGGGGTCGAGGCTGTCCACCCGGAGGCTGGGCAGGCTCACGGACACCCGGTCCTCCGCGTGGGCATCCATCAACCGCACCAGGAGAGGCCCGATGGAGGAGTAGTCGCCGGCCGAGAGCGACAACAGGCCGACCTCCTCGTAGCCCGTGGCGCACAGCCCCCGCCCCACCAGCCCGGCGATCCGGTCCGGGCTCCGCTCCCGGGCCGGCCGGTACCAGTAACCGGCCTGGCAGAAGCGGCAGCCCCGGGTGCACCCCCGGGAGATCTCGAGGCTCAGGCGGTCGTGCACGACGCGCATCGCGGGAAGGATGGGCGATGGAATCAGGGGAGAATCCTTCAGGTCGGGAAGGACTCTCCGGGAAACCGTCGCCGAAATTCCCGGAACGTAGACTCCCTCGATCCGCGACAGCTCGCGGAGCAGTTCGTCCCTGGTCCTCTTGTCCGTTTTCCGCTTTTCCACCTGATCCACGATTTCCAGGATCGCCTCCTCGCCGTCGCCTACGAGGAGAGCGTCGAAGAATTCCGCCACGGGCGCCGGGTTGAGGGTGCAGACGCCTCCCCCCAGGATCACCGGCTCCCCATCCCCGCGCTCCCGGCGAAGGAGGGGGATTCCGGCAAGGTCGAGCATGGCGAGCACGTTNNGAGGCGAGGGGCAATCCCGCGGTTCGCAGGTGCTCCTCCATGTCCCTTCCGGGCGCGAAGGCCCGCTCGCAGAGCGTGTCCCTCCGGGCGTTGAGAAGCTCGTGGAGCAGGAGGATGCCCAGATGCGACATCCCGATCTCGTAGACATCCGGAAAAGCCAGGAGGATGCGGGCCTGCGCCTCTTCCCAGGGAAGGAGAGACGGTCTTACTTCGGCGCCGCTGTATCGCGACGGTTTCTTCACGTGGGCAGGAATGGTTCCCATCGATCCTCGTGTCCAATATTTTTTTGAAATATCAACCCGTTCACGTTACATTAAACCGGATGAAGAACGTGTCCCCGATATTCGCATCGTGCGCCTCCTGCTGAGCCAGGGAGCGGAGTTCTCGTTCCGCCCGGCGGAGTTTTTCGGCCGGGAGGAGGAGCTGACCTCCCTTCTGCGGGTGTGCCTCGAAGGGAAGTCCGGCGTCGGAGCCTCGGTGCTGATCTACGGCCCGCCGAACATCGGGAAATCCTCTCTCCTGCTGAAACTCAAATCGGAGCTGAAGTCGCTGCCGGAGAGCACCGCGCCCCCGTGTCCGTTCCCGTTCTACTATTCGTTCAGCAATATCCTGTCCCACCCGCTGGCCCTTTCCCAACACTTCCTCCAGGAATACCTCTGGCAACTTCTTGTCTTTCTGGGGGATTCGCCCCCCGCCGTGTTCGACCTCGATGCGTTGTGCGAGAGCCTGACTGCCCGCGGGCACATGGAATGCCGCGGTTTTCTGTCGGCCCATCGCCGATATTCGGAGAAGGGGGATGGCCTTTCCGCCCTGGCAAACGCCCTCTCCTTCCCGTTCGCGACGGGGGGGGACCTGCTGTATCCGGTGTTCCTCTTCGACGACTTCCAGTATACGATTAAACTGCAGAACATTCCCGAGGGGGCGATCTTTTCCATCCTGCGCCCCTACATCAAGTCCGGCCATTTCCCCATGATCGTCTCCGGTTCTTCTCCCGGCCACGTCACGTCATCGCTCAAGCGGGAAGGGCTGTACGGCTCGTTCCAACTGCTCGAGGTCGGCGGACTCCTGCCGGATGCCTCGGTGAAGGCGTGGGGCCCTCTCTTCGAGCGGAGAAACATCCATATGCCGGAGCACCTGAAGGAACGCGCGGCGGCCCGGCTCGGCCACGTTCCCATCTACCAGAGGATGTTCGCGGAGGAGGTCTCCTTCCGGAACTCCCGGATCGAGGACGAGGTGGGGTTCGAGAACCTCTTCGCCCTCTCCATCACCGAGGGGAAGCTCAACCGGTACTGGCGGGAATTTTTCGAGAACGCCATCCCGGACCGGGGGAAACGGGGCCGCGCCGTCAAGTTCCTGAAGCGGGTCCTGTACGACCAGTTCCCGATCGATACGTTCGAGGGAGCGTTCTCGCTGATGGGGACCACACCGGAAGAAGGAACCGAGATCCTTTCCGCCCTCGAGTTCAAGGGGNNCTGGGCAAGAACACGTCGCAGGTCGCGGCAGGCATCGTGCAGGCGAAGATATCCCGGGGTCTGCCGGAAAGGGCCCGGGAGGAGCACGAGGGGATCGCCGAGACGGCGAAGGAGATGATGCGCCGGTGGGATTGCCGGGAGGTGCCCACGCTTCTGTTCGACTTCGGGAGATTCCACGAAGCATTCAAAGGGAAGGGTCTCCTGGAAATCGTGATCGGTCTGGATGAGGACAAGAGGAAGGTGCGGCTCCCCAAGATCAGTTCGGTGTCGACGGGGTACCGGACCCTCCGCGGCGGGAGCCGGTTCGACTTCGACCTCGTCGCGTACGGGTTCCGCGACGGGGATTTCTCCGAGGAGAATCTGGTCATCTGGGCCGTGGACGTCAACACGGAAAAGATGCTCGGGCAGGCCGCGGTGGAACATTTCGAGAATCGATGCCGGCTTCTCAGCCTGGAGAAAAGCCTGAAGCCGGGCCAGCTCCGCAAATGGATTCTCTTCGACGGCTCCGCGGACGCTTCGGTCGTGAAATCGGCGGGCCGGTACGGCATCCATCTGACGCACCGGACACAGATGCGCCTGTTCCTCAACCTCTTCGGGATGGAGGAACTGGAGAAGGGTCCGGAGGAGAAACGGCCGCCGGAGGCGCCGGCGGGCGAGAGGCCGCTCGAGTTCGAGCTCGTGCTGCCGATGAAGGCGGACGCGGAGCTCGTTGCCGCCCGTGTGGCGGAAGAGGTTGCGTCCTACGCGTCGGTGGACAAGGACACGGTGGACCGGATCAAGATGGCGATCATCGAAGCCTGCATCAACGCGTTCGAGCACGGCGGGTCGGACAGGGGAAAGGTCCGCCTGCGGTACATCCTCTCCCCCGAGCGGATCGAGCTGTTCGTCCAGGACGAGGGCAAGGGGTTCCGCCCGTTGCAGGCCGGGGACGAATCCAGGCGAAACCGGGGGTGGGGGCTCAAGCTGATCAGCGAACTGGTGGACGACGTGGAAATCACCACGGGGGAGGATGGGACGACCGTCCGGATGGTGAAGGATCTCCGGCCCGGGAGCGACGAGGACCCGACCACTGCCGGCGACGAGGGGTGATGACGTGGACAATCGGACTGTGAGAACGCGCGAGGCGGGCGAGGGGACATCCGTCGTGTACATCACCGGCTACCTCAACAGCCTCCTGGGGGAGGAAGTGGCGCAGGTGGTCCACGAGGTTCTCGATACGGGGAGGCCGAGGGTGGTTCTCAACTTCGAGGGGACCCGGCTCATCAACAGCATCGGGATCTCCTTCATCATCGGCATCGTGGAACGGATGACGGAACGGGACGGCACGCTGGCGTTCTGCTCGCTGAACAGGATCAACCAGGAACTCTTCCGGCTGACCGGTGTCTCGCGGCACATCCGGGCATTCGACTCGGAGGAGGAGGCGCTCGCCTTCTTCGCCCGGTCCTCCTGAAGGAGCCGGCCTAGGGAATGTTCGCCAAGATGGTCCGCAGGGAGTCGACGGACCTCTGGAAATGTTCCTCGCGGTGCGGCTCCACGGTGAGGATGGGCGTCGCCCCCGCGTCCCCGGCTGCGAGCAGGAGCCCCCGGAAGTTGACGGACCCCTCTCCCGCCGGGAGATGGTCGTCCCGGAGACCGCGGTTGTCATGGATGTGCATCTCCTTCAGCTCCGGACCGAAGGCCGACACCCATTTCTGGACGGGGAGGCGGGAGAAGAGGACGGCGTGGGCCGCGTCGAAGCAGAAACCGAGCCGACGTGACCCGACGGCCGCGCGGAGCCGGAGGAGATGGTCCGGGACATCGTCGAAGACGTTTTCGAGGTAGACGTCGACGCCCGCCCCTTCCGCCGCCTCCGCCACTTCGGAGAACGTCCTCTTCGCCTCCGCCAGCCAGGCTTCCGCGTTGAAGTCGAACAGCCAGTCCGAGTACCCGCCGTGCATCACGATTCCCAGCGGCCGGAACAGGGGAGCGAGGGAGACGGCCTGTCGCAGGCGGCGCACGGTCACGCGCCGGATCTCCTCGTCGCGCGCTCCCGGGCAGAGGTCGTTGAAGGGGGCGTGGAATGTGGTGGTGGCGATGCCTGCCGACCGGAGCGACTCCGCCACCGCTCCCGCGGATTCCGGCGTGAGCCGGTCGAGGGTGCTCCCGGAAAAGTAGATCTCCGGACCGACCCCGGCCCGGGAAAGGCGTCCGGGGGACTCCTCCTTCTCCAGCATCGGGAACGGTACCGTGCAGTGAATGGTCCAGCCCATCCGCTTCGCGCCCCCCGGTGCCCGACATGAAAGACCGGGTGAAGATACCGTATCGGGGAGCCCTCCGCAACCGGGCCGGTGGCGGGTCGGCGGAACGGAAGGAAAACCCTTGACATGGAAGGGTATACTGCATACAGTAACGGGCAATCCCGCGAGGTTGTCACCGGTGCAAAAACTGAAGATTCAGATCGATAACCACCTGACTCTAAGAGAAAAAATCGTCGAGACGATCCGCAACGCGATCGTGAACGGGCAGTTGCCCGCAGGGTCCCGGGTTGCGGAACCGGATCTCGCCGACCGGTTTGGCATAAGCCGGACCCCGATCCGGGAAGCATTCCGGCAGCTGGAGACGGAGGGGTTCATCACCGTCATTCCCCGGAAGGGAGCGGTCGTGGCCTCCCTTTCGGCCAAGGATGTCTCCGACTTCTACGATCTGAAGGCCGTCCTCGAAGGATACGCGGCCCGCTGCGCGGCGAAGAAACTCACCGAGAAGGACATCGCGAAGATGGATTCGGTGAACCGCCAGATGGAGGCCGCCGCGGGCAGGAAGGAAGTCCGGAAGGTCCTCGCCCTGCACAACGAGTTCCACGACATCTTCCTGAAGGCGTGCGGAAACGAAAAGCTTCACTCCATCGTCCAGAATCTGGTGATGCAGTTCCAGAGGTTCCGCCTGATCCTGGCGATGCCGGGACGGATCGAGGGGATCATCCAGCAGCATCGGGAGATCATCGAGGCGTTCCAGGAGAAGGACGAGGCGCTGGCGGAATCCCTCGTCCAGAAAAACGCCCTCTACGGGAAGAACATCCTTCTCCAGGAACTCGCCAAGGGGTAACCCCCCACCCCCCCGGCATGGCCGCACCGGACAGTCTCCGCCAGATCCCCTCCGTCGCCTCCCTCCTGGCACGCGACGAGGTCCGCTCCCTCCTCGCGCGGCATCCGCGGGCGGTGGTCCTGGGGGCGATGAGGAAGCTCCTCGACGCGTACCGGAGCGAGACGCTTCGGACGAAGGGGAGGGGGCGGTCGCGAGAGGAATGGACCTCCCTTCTGATCGCCGCCCTTCCCGGCGCGGTGGCCGCAGGCGAGGAGATCCCGCTCCGGCGGGTAATCAACGCGACGGGCGTCGTGGTGCATACCAACCTTGGCAGGGCCCCTCTTCCCGAGGAGGCGATCCGGGCTCTCTCGGACACCGCTTCGGGGTACTCCAACCTGGAGTTCGACCTTTCCGAAGGAACCCGCTCGCGGCGGCTGGTCCACGTCGAGGAGATGCTCCTCGCGCTCACGGGGGCGGAGTCGGTCCATGTCGTGAACAACAACGCGGCGGCGGTGTTCCTGTGCCTGGCGGCTCTCGCGCGGGAACGGGAGGTGATCGTGAGCCGGGGGGAGCTCGTCGAGATCGGTGGCTCCTTCCGCATCCCGGAGATCATGGCCGCAAGCGGGGCGATCCTTGTGGAGGTGGGGACCACGAACCGGACCCGCCTCGCCGACTACGAGAGGGCGGTCGGCCCCGCGACGGCGCTGCTCCTGAAGGTACACCCGTCCAACTTCCGCATCACGGGGTTCACGGAGGAGGTCCCGGCGGCCGACCTCGCAGTCCTCGGAGCCAGGCACGGAATCCCCGTGATGGAGGATCTGGGCTCCGGGGCGGTATTCGATTTCGGGGCGGCGGGCATTCCCGGGACGCCGACCATCCGGCAGGCGCTTTCCGAGGGTCCGGGTGTCGTAACCGTCAGCGGCGACAAGCTCCTCGGGGGGCCGCAAGCAGGGATCATCGCGGGCAGGAAAGAGCTGGTGGAGCCGCTGAAGAAGCACCCCCTCTCCCGGGCGCTGCGGATCGACAAGTTGTGCATCGCCGCCCTCGCCGCGACGCTTCGTCTCTACGCGGACGAGAGAAGGGCGGCCGCGAGGATCCCGGTTCTGGGAATGATCCTGGAAGGGGAGGGGATGGCGCGGGCGCGGGCGAGGAAACTGATCGCAAGGGTGAGACGGCAGGAGGCCCGCATCGTGCCCCGTGACGGCGTCTCCCCGGCTCCCGCGGCACCCGAGCGGGGGGGAGCCCCGTCGGGGGGCGGGGGGCTGTCCCTGCACGTGGAGCCTTCCTTCTCCTTTCCGGGGGGGGGCGCGATGCCGGGGGTCGGGATCCCGACCGCGTGCGTTGCCGTCTCCCACGCGCGGGTCCGCGTGGAGGAACTGGAGGCAAGGCTCCGGAAGGGAGACCCCCCCGTGGTGGGCAGGATCGCCGGGGGCAGGCTTCTTCTGGACATGAGGACGGTCCGGGACGGGGAGTTGGCGGGGCTTGCCGCCGCCCTGATCGCAGCGGCGCACGGAACCGGAGAGCCCTAAAGGATTGACCCGGGGCGGAGGGGTGGATAGAGTGGTTCTGGAAAACGCGATCCGGGGGACCGATGATTAACTCTGGTGTGCTTGTTCTGAACCGGGCCTTCTTCCCCGTTCACATCACCAGCGTCCGGCGCGCCTTCTGCCTGCTCTACGCCGATATGGCGAAGGCGATCAATTCCCAGTACGAACTGTACGATTTCACGTCGTGGAGCGAGCTCTCCGTCCACACCCACGATGAGGCCATCGGCCTGGTGGGGAGGGTGATCCGGGTTCCCCGGGTGGTGGTCCTCACCGCCTACGACCGGGTTCCCCGGCGGAACGTGCGGTTCTGCCGCCGCAATATCTTCGTGCGGGACCGGAATACGTGCCAGTATTGCGGGAAAGCGTTCCCGACGAGCGAGTTGAACCTCGACCACGTCGTTCCCCGGTCCCGGGGCGGCATCACGACCTGGGAGAACATCGTCTGCAGCTGCATCTCCTGCAACAAGCGGAAGGGGGGGGAGCTTCCGGAACAGGCGGGGATGCGCCTGATCCGGCGCCCGGCCCGGCCCCAGTGGGCCCACCAGTTCGCGTTCTCCCCCCGTGCGTCCATCCACCGGGAGTGGCTTCCCTTCCTGTCCATCGTCGACTTCACCTACTGGAACCTCGAACTCGAACATTGAGGGGATCTTCCGGGGAAAAGGGCCGCGGAGTCCCGGAAACGCTGATCTTCCTGGTCGGCCATCCCCTTTCCCATTCGTTGAGCCCCTCGATGCACAACGGCGTGATCGGGCGCCGGAAGCTTCCCCTCCGCTACGTGGCGTTCGACCTATCCCCGGGCAGATTGGCCGATTTCTTCCGCGTCGTCCGGGCCGGGAACTTTCTGGGGGGAAACATTACGATTCCGTACAAGGAAGAGGCCGCCTCCCTGGCGGACGGGGCCTCGGAGGCGGTCCGGGTGTGCGGGGCGGCGAACGTGGTTCGCGTCCGGTCGGGACGTCTCCTTGCGGACAACACGGACGGAAGGGGCCTCCTTGCCGCGCTTGCGGGGGCCGGATGGGGAAGGCGGTTTCCCCGCGTCGTCCTGCTGGGCGCGGGAGGATCGGCCCGCGGGATCGGCTATGAAATGGCGCGTGCGGGAACGCGCGAACTGGTGATCCTGAACCGGACGCCGTCGCGCGCGCAAGCCGTCGCGGAGCGTCTCTCCCGCAGGTTCCCCCGGACAACCGTCACGACCGGGAACCTCGAGCCCCGGGCGATCGCCCGGGAATTCTCCGGAACCGATCTGGTCGTCCAGTGCACCTCGCTGGGCCTGACGGCGGATTGGGGGTCGTTTCCCGTGGAGGCGCTAAAGAAAGACACCAGGTTCGTCGATATAGTGTATCAAAAGGGGGGGACTACCCTCGTCAAGGCCCTGCGCAGAAGGGGCGTCCCCGCCATGGACGGCCTGCCGATGCTTGCGTGGCAGGCGGCGCTGAGTTTCAGAGCCTGGACGGGGATCGATGTGACGGGAGAGGAATTCCTGTCTCTCGCCCGAAAGGAACTGGCCAGGAGATGAACCCGGAAGGGGATTCGCGCTTGACAAAGACTCATAAATTTTATAAATTTTGCATAATTTAAGCATAATTAGGTGGAATTGAAATGTCCGTAATGGCCACAAAAATCGGTGAGATGCTCTTGAAAGGGAACCTGATCACCCAGGAGCAGCTCCGGACCGCCCTGGAGACCCAGAAAAAGACCAAAGAGCGGATCGGATCGGTCCTCGTGAAAGAGGGAACCATCAAGGAGCCGGAGCTGCTTTCTTTCCTGGGAAGGCAGTTCAACATCCCGGTGGTTGACCTGGCCAAGTACGAGATCAACCCGGAAGTGGTCCGTCTTCTGCCCGAGGACCTGGTTCAGAAGAACATGGCGCTCCCCATCAACCGGGTGGGGGCGAAGCTGATCGTTGCGGTCGCGGACCCCTCCAACATGGGGATCCTGGACGCCATAGGATTCAAGACCGGCTACGCCGTGGAGCTCGTGCTCGCCTCCGAGAAAGAGATCACCGCCGCCATCAACAAGTTTTTCGACCAGTCCCTCGAGTTCAAGGACATCATCTCGGAGCTGGACGACGATCTGGAGGTCGTCCGGGAAGAGGAAGTCGACGTAGGCGAGCTCGAGCGCGGGCTGGACGACGCCCCCGTGGTCAAGCTCGTCAACTTCATCCTGACAGACGCAATCAAGAAAAGGTCTTCGGACATCCACGTCGAGCCGTACGAGAAGGAGTTCCGGGTCCGGTATCGCGTCGACGGCGTGCTGTACGAGGTGATGAGACCCCCGCTGAAGATGCGCAACGCCATCTCCTCGCGGCTCAAGATCCTGGCCTCCCTCGACATCGCGGAGCGTCGGCTTCCGCAGGACGGGAGGATCAAGCTCAAGATCGGGAAGGGGAGGGAAATGGATTTCCGCGTCTCCACCCTGCCCACGATCTACGGGGAAAAGACCGTCCTGCGCCTCCTGGATAAAACCACCCTGGAACTCGACATGACCAAGCTCGGGTTCGAGCGGGAACAGCTGAACGATTTCCTGGAGGCGATCCACAGGCCGTACGGGATGGTTCTGGTCACNNCACCGGCCACCTCGTCCTCTCCACTCTTCACACGAACGACGCCCCCAGCACGGTTACGCGGCTGCTCAACATGGGGATCGAACCCTTTCTCGTTTCCTCGTCGCTCAACCTGATTCTCGCGCAGCGGCTGGCCCGTCGGGTGTGCGCAAACTGCAGCGAGGAGATCAAGGTCCCCCCGAAGGCGCTGTCGGACGCCGGCATGAGTCCCGACCGTCTGGCGCGGGTTCGGCTGCGCCGGGGAAAGGGTTGTGAGGAGTGCAACCGGACGGGGTTCCGGGGGCGTGTGGCTCTCTATGAAGTGATGCCGGTCCGCGAGGAGATCAAGGACCTCGTCCTGCGCGGCGGGTCGGCTCTCGAGATCAAGCGCGAGGCCATCCGCCTCGGCATGAAGACGCTCAGGCAGGCAGGCCTGACGAAG
>DOTC01000213.1 GCA_003513855.1 Deltaproteobacteria bacterium
GGGGATCACGTTCGGCTTGAACCCTGCCGCAAGCGTCGTCACGGCAAAGGTGTTGCGCAGCAGCGGGTCGGTCTCCGGATGCCCGGCGACGAACTCCTCCAGCCTTGCCGAATCCCCGGGGCCCCCGGAAAGGGAGTCCGGATCGAGGTCGATCCTCCCCTGAGCGAAGAGGATTTTCAGCATCTCCCGCACCGGCCCGGTGATCCGCGCCGGGTCGCGGTGCTCGGCGACCCGCGCCATCGCGCGGGAAAGCCTCGCGGGAGCATCGCCCTTCGACGGGCGGCTGCCGTGGCCTGCCTTCCCCTCCGCGGAAAGGGTGAGCCAAACCGGGCCCTTCTCCCAGAGGTTCACCAGGAAGAACTTCCCNNGCGGCACACAGGTGCGCCACCCCGAGCCCCTTCGTGTCCAGGGTCCCCCGCCCGTAGAGGTATCCGTCCCGCACCTCCGCGGAGAACGGCGGGACGCTCCACTCCTCCTCCCGCGCCGGCACCACGTCCATGTGGTGGATGAGAACGAGACCGGGCTCCTCGGTGCCTCCCACGTGGCACAGGATGTTCGGTTTTTCCGGGGTCGCGCCGAACGTGATCGGGACCAGGCCGTTCTCGACCAGTACCCGGCACAGGAACTCGGCCGCGGAACGGCAGTCGCCGGGAGGGTTCGTCGTGTCGATCCGGANNTCCATGGTTGGATTATGGCGGTTTTTCCGGATACAATGCAAAGGTTGGAAATCCCGGGTTCCATCGATTCGTGGAGAGTCGCATGCCCAAAGCGCTGATCACGGGGATCACCGGCCAGGACGGGTCGTACCTGGCCGAGCTTCTCCTGTCGAAGGGATACGAAGTCCACGGCGTCATCCGGAGGGCGTCCACGTTCAACACCGGCCGCATCGACCACATCTACGTCGACCCCCACGTCGCCGGCGCGCGGCTGCTCCTCCATTACGGCGACCTTGCCGATTCGGGCCAGATGACGAACCTCATCTACAACGTACAGCCCGACGAGATCTACCACCTGGGCGCGCAAAGCCACGTCCGCGTCTCCTTCGATATCCCGGAGTACACCGGCGACGTCACCGGACTGGGGACCACGCGGATCCTCGAAGCTCTCCGGCGCTCCAACGGGAAAGCCAGGTACTACCAGGCCTCCTCGAGCGAGATGTTCGGCGCCTCACCCCCTCCACAGAACGAAAAGACCCCCTTCTACCCGCGTTCCCCATACGGAGCGGCGAAGGTCTACTCCTATTGGGTTGCCGTGAACTACCGGGAGGCGTACGGGATGTTCGCCAGCAACGGCGTCCTCTTCAACCACGAGTCGCCCCGGCGCGGCGAGACGTTCGTCACGAGAAAGATCACCCGTGCGGTAGCGGCCATCCGGGGGGGGAGGCAGAAGGAGCTGTTCCTCGGGAACCTGGACGCACGCAGGGACTGGGGCTTCGCCCGGGAGTATGTCGAGGCGATGTGGCGGATCCTGCAGCACGACCGGGGGGACGATTTCGTGGTGGGAACGGGAGAGTCGCACTCGGTGAAGGAATTTCTCGAAGAGGCGTTCGCCTATGTGGGCCTGGATTGGAAAGAGCACGTCAAGATCGACCCGAGGTACTTCCGTCCGACGGAGGTGGAGAGCCTGATCGCCGACGCCTCCCGGGCGAGAACGGTCCTCGGCTGGGAGCCGAAGATCGCCTTCCGGGAGCTGGTCCGCATCATGGTGGACGCCGACATGGAGGAGGAAGGACTCGTTCCCCCCGGGGAGGGCAGGAAGATCCTGGAGGCGAAAGGATTCCCCACCGCCGGGAAACTGTAACAAACGGGGACGTTCTTAAACTTTTTAATGGACTGCAGCCGGTAGCCGATTGAACGATGGTTACCGCGTCCGTTTTTTACGAAAGTTAAGGAACGTCCCCGGATTTGAGAGGAATTCCCCCGGGGGCGAACCTTTTTACGGGAGAGTGGGATGGCCGCACGAAGGTCGAAAAACCGAAAGGCCGAGCCGAAGGGGTTCTTCGCCGGAAAGAAGATCCTCGTGACCGGCGGGGCGGGATTCCTCGGGCTGTCGGTCGTTCGGCTTCTCCTCGAGAGGGGCGCCCGCCCCAAGGACATTTTCGTCCCCCGTTCGGATGCTTACGATCTCCGCTTCCAGATGGCCTGCGCGAAGGTCGTGACCGGCCGGGACATCGTCATCCACCTGGCCGCAAACGCCGGGGGGATCGGGTGGAACCGGGACCATCCCGGCGCCCTCTTCTACGACAACATCGCGATGGGAGCCCTCCTCATGGAAGAGGCGCGCGTCGCGGGAGTCGAAAAGTTCGTCCAGATCGGGACGGTCTGCTCCTATCCGTTCCGTCCGCCCCGCATTCCCTTCCGGGAGGACGATCTCTGGGAGGGGTACCCCGAGGAGACGAACGCGCCCTACGGGATCGCGAAGAAATCGCTCCTGGTGATGGGACAGGCGTACCGCCAGGAGTACGGGTTCCGCGTCATCTACCTGCTTCCGGTGAACCTCTACGGCCCCGGCGACCACTTCTTCGAGGAGGAGAAGTCCCACGTCATCCCGGCGCTCATCCGGAAGTTCGTCGAAGCGAGGGAGTCGGGCGCGGAGGAGGTGGAGGTCTGGGGGAGCGGGTACCACGAGGGCGTGCCGGTCTCCCGGGAGTTTCTCTATGTGGACGACGCCGCCGAGGGGATCGTCCTGGCCACAGAGCGGTACGACAAGCCCGACCCGGTCAACATCGGGTCGGGGCAGGAGATCGCGATCAACGACCTCGTGGAGGAGATCGGCCGGCTGACGGGGTTCCGGGGGCGGATCGTGCGGGATCCGTCCCGGCCGGACGGCCAGCCGCGCCGCTGCCTCGACACCTCCCGGGCGAANNTGGTAACCGGCGGGGCGGGGTTCATCGGGTCGCACCTGTGCGAACGGCTGCTCGCCCGGGGGGACGAGGTCCTGTGCGTCGACAACTTCTTCACGTCCCGGCGGCAGAACATCATGCATCTCTTCGGCAACCCCATGTTCGAGTTCATGCGGCACGACATCACCTGGCCCCTGTACGTCGAGGTGGACCAGATCTACAACCTGGCCTGTCCCGCATCCCCCGTCCATTACCAGTTCGATCCCGTTCAGACCACCAAGACCAACGTCCACGGGGCGATCAACATGCTCGG
>DOTC01000257.1 GCA_003513855.1 Deltaproteobacteria bacterium
CATCTTGTCCCCGACCGACAGCTTCCGCTTCTTCGCGATGTACACCTTCACCATCTTGAGGACGCCCGGGGGCAATTCGTCCCCTTTCCGCATGCGCCCGATCTTCTCCTCGAAGACCGCCTTGACCAGGCTCACCTGGTCCTGCGCCACCTGATAGATGTCGGCCAGGCGCTCCCCGGCGGTGGGGTCCTCCTCCACCTCGATCTGGGCCCACTGGGCTTTGGGAATCTCCCGGAGAACCTCCTCGGTCAGTTTCTTCTTCTTGTTGAGGATCACATCGGATTTGTCCTTGCCCGTGAGGCGGGTCGCGGAAGTCCTGTTCAGAAGGATCGCATGCATTTTTCCGTATGCGGTCTCCATGATGATCCGGATTTCGTCATCCTGGTCCCGCACAAGCCTATCCAGTTCCCTCTCCTCGTAGGCTTGCGCGCGATCGTCCTTCTCTCCGCCCTTTCGGGTGAACACTTTCGAGTCGATGACGATCCCCTCGATCCCCGGCGGCACGCGGAGCGAGGAATCCTTCACGTCTCCCGCCTTGTCCCCGAAGATCGCCCGGAGGAGCTTCTCCTCGGGGGNNCTCCTCGATGTGGATCGAGGTGAAAATGTCTTCCTTGACGATCTTTTCCGAAACAAGGATGGAATCCTCGAAGTTGTAGCCGCGCCATGGCATAAAGGCCACGAGAACATTCCTGCCGAGGGAGAGCTCGCCCATCGCGGTCGCCGGACCGTCGGCGATCACCTCGCCCGCCTTTACTTTTTGCCCCAGGGTGACGATCGGCTTCTGGTTGATGCAGGTATTCTGGTTGGAGCGCCGGAACTTGACCAGATTGTAGATGTCCGCGCCGTATTTGCCGCTTGCGTCCGGCTCGTCCGGACGAATGACGATCCTGCGGGCGTCCACGGATTCCACCGCCCCACTCCTCCGGGCCTCCACAGCCGCGCCGGAATCCCGGGCGACGACGGATTCCATCCCCGTTCCGATGAGCGGAGGGTCCGTTCGCAGCAGCGGGACGGCCTGCCGCTGCATGTTGGATCCCATGAGCGCGCGGTTGGCATCGTCGTGCTCCAGAAACGGAATGAGCGATGCTGCGACGGAGACCAGCTGGTTCGGGGAAACATCCATGAGGGTGACTTCCCCGGCGCGCACCATCGCGAATTCTCCCTCCTTCCGGGCGATCACGATGTCCCGCTCGAACCTGCCCTGTTCGTCGAGGGGGGCGTTCGCCTGTGCGATGACGTGCTTTTCCTCGTCCATCGCGGAGAGAGAGACGATCTCGTTCGTTACCGTGCCGTCCCGAACCACCCGGTAGGGGGTTTCGATGAAGCCGAACTCGTTGATCCGGGCGTAAGTCGAAAGGGACGCAATGAGGCCGATGTTCGGCCCCTCGGGTGTCTCGATGGGGCATATCCGCCCGTAGTGTGTCGGGTGCACGTCCCTGACCTCGAACCCGGCCCGTTCCCGGGTCAAACCGCCAGGCCCGAGGGCGGAGACGCGGCGCTTGTGCGTGACTTCCGACAGGGGGTTGGTCTGGTCCATGAACTGGGAAAGCTGCGAGGACCCGAAGAACTCCTTGATGACCGCGGATACCGGTTTCGCGTTGATGAGATCGTGTGGCATCAAAGTCTCGATATCCTGCAGACTCATCTTCTCCCGGATGGCGCGTTCCACCCGCACCAATCCCATCCGGAACTGGTTCTCGATCAACTCCCCCACTGTTCGGACGCGCCGGTTCCCGAGGTTGTCGATGTCATCGGCCTCGCCGACCCCGTTCTTCAGGTTGATGAGGTACCGGATCACCCGGAGGATATCCTCGTACTGCAGGACGGCTGTCTCCAGGTCACCGTCCGGGATCCCGAGCTTGTGGTTCAGCTTGAGCCTGCCGACTCTCGACAGGCTGTAGCGCTCCGGGTTGAAAAACATGTTTTCGAACAGGGCGACCGCGGCTTCCTTGGTCGGGGGGTCGCCCGGGCGCATTTTCTTGTAGATCTCTTTCAGGGCTTCGTCCCGCTCCCGGATCTTGTCCACCATCAACCCTTCCCAGATCGCCCTGTCGGCATTCTCCAGGGAAAACACCGAAAGTCCGGCGATCCCCTTCTCACGGATGAGGGCCAGCGTCTCCTCCGTGATCTTCTGCCCGCACTCGAAAAGTATTTCCCCGGTCTCCGGGTCCGCGATGTCGGTGACGCACACCTTCTGGGTCAGATCCTCGAGGGGGAGAAAGATCTTGCCGAACGATACGTCGGAAAATCGCTCCGCGCGTTTCTTGGACACCTTGATCCCCTTCTTGAACGCGACCTCGCCGGTCTTGGGGTGGCGGATCTCCATAGGCATCTTGAGTCCGACCATGAGATCGGGGCGGAATATCTTGGAGTACCGGTCCCCTTCGACGATCACTTCCTCGACTTCGTAGAAACGCCGCAGCAGCTCCTCGGTGGACATCCCGATCGCCCTCAGGAGGACGGCGATGGGAAACTTCCTCTTTCGGTCGATCTTGACGTACAGCATGTCCTTGTGGTCGAACTCGAAGTCGAGCCACGACCCCCGGTAGGGGATGATCCGTGCGGAGAAAAGGACTTTGCCGGAAGCGTGGGACCGGCCCTTGTCGTGTTCGAAGAAGACGCCGGGCGACCGGTGCAGCTGGCTCACGATGACCCGTTCCGTTCCGTTGATGATGAACGTTGCGCGGGTCGTCATGAGGGGGATCTCCCCGAAGAAGACCTCCTGCTCCTTGACGTCCCGGATGGTTCGGGCGCTTGTCCTCTCGTCCACGTCGAAGATGACGAGCTGCACCGTCACCTTGATCGGGGCGGCGAAGTTCATCCCCCTCTCGCGGCATTCCTCCTCGTTCCATTTCGGCTGCCCGATGGCGCAGGAAAGGAACTCCAGGGTGGCCCGGCCGTTGTAATCCGTGATGGGGAAGATGCTCTTGAAGACGGCCTGCAGCCCGATGTCCCTCCGTTTCTCGGCAGGGACGTCCATCTGCAGGAAATCTTCGTACGATTCCTTCTGCGCCTTGATGAGGTTCGGAATTTCCACGACTTTCCCGATCTTGGAAAAATCGACGCGCTTGATCAGGTTCCGGTATTCCAGATACGCCATGTTCTCACCCCGGTGGTACTGGCAAAGGGTTTCGGGTCGGGGGGCGAATCACGCCCCCCCCTTCCATCAGCGGGCAGGACGATGACTACTTGATTTCCGCCTTGCCCCCCGCCTCTTCGATCTTCTTCTTCATTTCTTCGGCTTCCTTCTTCTCGATTCCTTCCTTGACGGGCTTCGGGACGCCCTCGACGAGATCTTTCGCCTCCTTCAGGCCCAGCCCCGTGATCTCGCGGATCACCTTGATCACCTGGATCTTCTTGTCCGCGAAATCGGTCAGGATCACATCGAACTCGGTCTTCTCCTCGGCTGCGGGGGCCGCCGCACCGGGCGCCGCCGCTACTGCCACCGCGGGGGGTGCCGCCGTGACGCCGAACTTGTCTTCGAGGGCCTTGACGTACTCGTTCAGCTCGAGAACCGTAAGTCCCTCGATCATCGTCAGAAATTCCTCTTTCGTCATCGTGGCCATGTTCGTTTCCTCCCTGTATCAGGCACTCACCTGTCTGGATTTTTCGTCGTGGATGGATTGCAGCACGTATGCCAGTTTTCTCTGCGGTCCGGAAAGCACCCGCACCAACCGGGTGATGGGCGCCGCCAGCCCTCCGGCCAGCCGGGAAAGGAGCACCTCCCGCGACGGAATGTCCGCCAGCGTCTCGATCTCCCCGGACGATAGAACCTTCCCCTCGAAGTATCCGGCCTTCAGCCGGATCTTCTTGTTGCCGGCCGCATACTCCCGCATCGCTTTCGCCAGCAGCTGGGGATCCTCCATCGTGAAGCCGATGGCGGTCGGGCCGGTAAAGAACTCCTCGAGCTGGGCAAACCCGGAATCTTTTGCTGCCCTGCGGATCAGGGTGTTTTTCACCACCTTGAATTCCGCGTTGATCTCCCGGAGTTTTTTCCGGAGACCGGTGATCTCGGCCACCGTGAGGCCGCGGTACTCGGTGAGCACGGTACCTTTCTGGTTGGCGATGAGTCCCCGCATCGCCTCTACGGTGTCCGCCTTGCTCGTCTTTTTCACCTCGCTCACGCCCCCTTCCTTTGTAGAGTGGGTCCCTTCGTCGAAACCTCTGTCAAAGTTCGAGGGCCAGGAGACGGTGAATCCGTCTGTTCACCATGGTCGAAGGTCCCTCTCGTCTGCGCGGGCCGGGCGTTCGCCCCATTAATCGCCGGACGGCAAACCCGCGGTCTTTGACAAAAGAAGCTCCCGTTTGGCAATGATCGAACCCCGCTATTCCGTCTGGAGCGCACTCGCATTGAGCCTGATTCCCACTCCCATCGTCGAGGAGATTGCGATGGAGCGAATGTACGTCCCCTTGGCGGCGGACGGCTTCGCCTTCACAATCGCCTCGTGGAACGCGAGAAAGTTCTCCTTGATCTGTTCCTTCCCGAAGCTGATCTTTCCGATCCCGGAGTGCAGCGTCCCGGTCTTGTCCACCTTGAACTCGACCTTGCCCCCCTTCAGGTCGCGTACGGCCTTGCCGACTTCGAACGTGACCGTTCCCACCTTGGGGTTCGGCATCAGCCCTCTCGGCCCCAGAATCTTTCCGATCTTGCCGACGGCACCCATCATGTCCGGCGTCGCAACGGCTTTGTCGAATTCGAGCCATCCCCCCTGGATCTTCGCGACGAGGGTATCGGAGCCCACGAAATCGGCCCCTGCCTCCTGCGCCTCCTTCTCCTTCTCCCCCTTTGCGAACACCGCGACCCGGACGGCCTTCCCGGTTCCGTTCGGGAGCACCACGGAGCCTCTTACCTGCTGGTCCGGATACTTCGGGTCAACGCCCAGACGCATCGCCACCTCGACCGTCTCGTCGAATTTGGCGGTCGCCGTCCCGTGCAGCAGTTCCAGCGCATCGTCGAGAGAATACTTTGCCTCCCTGTTCACTTTCTTCCGTGATTCCAGGTACTTCTTGCCGCGTTTCGGCATTTCTTCCTCCCTTCCGTCTCGAATATCAGACGATTTCAAGCCCCATGCTCCGGGCTGTTCCCTCAATGGTTTTGATCGCCGCCGCCACGTCCTTCACGTCGAGATCGACCATCTTGAGCTTCGCGATCTCCTCGACCTTGGCCCGGGGGATCGTCCCGCACTTCTCCCGTTTCGGCGTCTTGCTTCCCTTCTCGATTCCTGCCGCCTTCAGCAGGAGGACCGACGCGGGAGGGGTCTTCATGATGAAGGTGAACGACCGGTCCGCGTAGACCGTGATCACCACCGGGNNGGCCCCACGGGGGGGGAGGGGTTTGCCTTCCCTGCCGGAATCTGGAGCTTGATCTGCGTGATGATCTTCTTCGCCATGGGTCTTCTCCCCCCGTCCTGTCAGCTTTTTTCCACCTGGGTAAAGTCGAGTTCCACGGGAGTCGCACGCCCGAAGATGGAGACGAGGACGACCACTTTCCCCTTGTCCGGCTTGATGCTTTCCACGATCCCGTTGAAATTCGAAAAGGGTCCGTCGGTGACACGGACGCTCTCGCCTTCCGTGAAGGTTACCTTCGGCTTCGGCTTGAGGCGCCCTTCCGCCATCTGGGACCTGATTTCCTCGACCTCGGACTGGGGGATCGGAGCAGGGCTCTTGCCGCCCACGAACCCCGTCACTTTCGGGGTGTGGCGGACCAGGTGCCACGTTTTTTCGTCGAGTTCCATCTGGACGAGGAGATACCCCGGAAAGAAACTGCGCGTCCCCGTGCGCTTCTTTCCCTTTTTCATCTCCACCACGGTTTCCGAAGGGATGAGCACATCCCCGAACCGGTCCTGGACCCCTTCCGCCTCGATCCGGTTCAGAAGGGATTCCTTCACTTTCTTCTCATACCCGGAATAGGTATGAACCACGTACCACTGTCTCGTCATCGAGCCCTCTTATTTGGGAGTTAGTAGTTCAGGACGGTATACACGATCCTCCCCAGGGCGTAGTCGACCAACCCCAGGAACAGAACGATGACAAGGACGGTGACGATCACCACGGCCGTCGAGGAAACCGTTTCCTTGCGCCCCGGCCAGGTCACCTTCTTCATCTCGGTCTTGAACTCCCGCCAAAACCCCGATATCTTCTGGAGCAGGCCGGCTTCCGCCTGCTGCCTTGGCCTCGTTTCCTCCGTCGCCGTTCTCGTCCCCGGAAGGCGTTCGAACAATCGGTCTTTCAATGATTTCGCCATGAATCGCGCTTCTCCCGTTCCAACAGGTGAGGATGGCAGGCCAGGAGGGATTCGAACCCCCATCACCCGGATTTGGAGTCCGGTGCTCTAACCGTT
>DOTC01000118.1 GCA_003513855.1 Deltaproteobacteria bacterium
CGAGGGATTCCACCACCTTCCTCGCCCTGGGATCCTCCACCCCCAGCATCGACACCGCTTTGGCCACCTCGACGTTTTTCACCTCCTCGTATTTCCTGCGGAGGGTGATGATGGTGGGGGTGACCTGCTGCGCATCGAGCCAGCGGCGGAACGACCGGACCTCCTCCTCCACGATTTCCTCGGCTTTTACCGCCTCCTTCTGGCGCTCCTCCAGGTTCAGATCGATGACGTTGTTCAGGTCGTCGATGTCGTAGACGTACACGTTGTCGACCTGGTTGGCGTCGGGGTCGATGTCCCGGGGGACGGCCATGTCGATGAAGAACATCGGGCGGTTTTTCCGGACCCGGATGACCTCCTCGACATCGTGCTTTTTGATGATGAAGTGCGATGCTCCCGTGGAGGACAGGACGATGTCGGCCCTCTTCAGGTGGACCGGAAGCTCGTCGAACCGGATCGGGGTCCCCCCGAACTCCTCGGCGAGCTTCACCGCGCGTTCGAAGGTCCGGTTGGTCACCAGGATCCCCCGGACGCCCGCGGAGAGGAGATGCCGGGCGGCCAGCTCGCACATCTCCCCCGCCCCGATGAGCATCGCCGTTTTGTCCGAAAGCTCCCCGAAGATCTTTCTCGCCAGCTCGACCGCCGCGTAGGAGACCGACACGGCGCTGCTTGCCACCCTGGTCTCCGTCCGCACCCGCTTCGCCACTGAGAAGGTCTTCGCGAAGAACTTGTCGAGAATCGGCCCGATCGTCTGGAACTCGGCGCCGTAGCCGTAGGCGTCCTTCACCTGCCCGAGGATCTGCGGCTCGCCGAGCACCATGGAGTCCAGGCTGCTGGCCACGCGGAACATGTGCTTGACCGCCTCGTCTCCCTCGTAGTGGTACAGATACCCGTTCAGCTCCTCCGAAGGGATCGCGTGGTAAGCGGCCAGGAACTCCTTGACCTCGGCCGTGCCCAGGAACCCCTGCCGGGTCAGGGAGCAGACCTCCACCCGGTTGCACGTCGACAGGATCACCCCTTCCTTGAGGGACTCCTTCTCCAGGAGTCCCCGGAGCGCGCGCCCCATCGCTTCCGGGGGGAAGGCGAGACGCTCCCGGATCTCCACGGGCGCCGTCCGGTGGTTGAGCCCTATGATGATGATCTGGCCCATTGGGGATCCCGCGCCCTCCCTCTCACCGCGACAGGCTGGAGTAGGAGTGGAGGCCCGGCAGAAGGAGGTTGACGCCCAAAAAGGTGAACAGGACGGCGCAGAACCCGATGATCGCGAGGATCGCCGCCTTGCGCCCCCGCCACCCCACCGTCAGCCGCCCGTGGAGAAGCGCGGCGTAGAGGAGCCACGTGATGAGCGACCACGTCTCCTTCGGGTCCCAGCTCCAGTAGGACCCCCAGGCGTACTCGGCCCAGATGGATCCCGTGATGATCCCCATGGTGAGGAGGGGGAACCCGATCGTCAGGCACCGGTAATTGATCTCGTCGAGCACGTCGAGGGACGGCAGACGTTTGAACAGCGGTCCCATCCTCTTGCGCTTGACCTGCTTCTCCTGCAATAGATACATGATCCCCGCGCCGAAGGCGACGGCGAAGACCGCATCGCCGACGAACAGAAGAAGGACGTGGATCGGGAGCCAGTAGGAGTTCAGGGCCGGGGCCAGCCCGGCGACCTCCCCCGGCAGGAATGCGGCGAAGATGTTGAAGACGAAGGCCAGCGGGGCGACGAACGCCCCCAGGGTCCGCAGGTTGTACCGGATCTCGACGACGAGGAAGGCGCCGACGATCGACAGCGCGAAAAACGAGAGCGATTCGAACAGGTTCGTGACGGGGGTGTACCCCGCTGCCGCGTACCGGAGGACGAAGCCCGCGGCGTGGAGGATGACGCCGATCAGGAGGAACATGCGGCCCAGGCGCGCTCCCCTCTCTTTCAGCGTGACGATGAAGTAGAGATAGAGGAGAGCCCCGGCCAGATAGAAGAAGGTCGTTCCCTTCAGCAGCGAAACGTGCATCGAATCATTGTAATTCACGAAGGGGAGGCGAACAAGCAGAACTCCCGGCCCCGGCCGGCCCCGCACCGCCTCCCGGAAGGGGAATCAGCCGAGCTTGTTGGCGCAATCGAGAGCCGCGACCTTGTAGCACTCCGCCAGCGTGGGGTAGTTGAACACGCTTCGCAGAAAATAGTCGAGCGTCCCGGAAAGCGTCACCACGGCCTGCCCGATGTGGATCAATTCGGTGGCCCCCGTGCCGATGGCATGGGTGGCCAGGAGGCAGCCCGTCTCCCGGTGGACGATGAGCTTCAGCAGGCCCGTGTCGTCTCCGAGGATCTGCCCGCGCGCGATCTCCCGGTAGCGGGCCACACCCACCTCGTAGGGGACGGCCGCCATGGTCAGCTCCTCTTCGGTGGGGCCGATCATCGAAATCTCGGGGATGGAGTAGATCCCGAAGGGGAAAGGCTTCGCGATCGGGCCGGGATCCTTCTCGAAGGCGTGCGCCGCCGCCAGCCGCCCCTGCTCCATCGACGTGGACGCCAGACACGGGAACCCGATCACGTCCCCCACGGCATAGATGTGCGGAACCTTCGTCCGGTAATGCTCGTCCACCGGGATTCTCCCTCGGCTGTCGGCCGCAAGCCCCGCGGCCGGGAGGTTGAGCCCCGCCGTGGCGCCGATGCGTCCCACCGAAAAGAGGATCATGTCGGAATGGACCTTCTTCCCGCTCGTCAGTTCCGCGACCGCTCTCCCCTCCCGCACGCCGATCTCCCGGACCTCCTCCCCCAGCCAGATCGTCGTCCCGCGCTGCCGGAGATGGTACGAAAGCGACTCGATGATCTCCCGATCCACGAAATCCAGCAGGCGGTCTCGCTTGTCGACGACGGTGACCTTGATTCCGAGGGCGGCGAAGATCGAGGCGTACTCGAGCCCGATGACGCCCGCTCCGACCACCGTCAGCGACCGGGGGAGCCTCTTCATCCCCAGGATTCCGTCGCTGTTGATCACGGTTTCCCCGTCGCAGGAGACGTTCCCGGGCTGCGCAGGCTGCGTGCCGACCGCGATGACGATCCGGTCGGCGGTATGGACGCTCGTCTCGGCCTGCCCCCGCACGGTCAGTCCATGGGAATCGGCAAAGGAGGCTTCCCCGGAGATCAGCTCCACCCGGTTGCGCCGCATCTGGGCGTGCATGACGTCGAGCTCGCGCCCGATCACAAAGGAGATCCGCACCATCAGGTCGTCCAGGCAGATGTTTTCCTTCACCGCATACGACGTCCCGTAGATCGAGTGCTGCCCGTACCCGGTGAGGTACAACACAGCCTCCCGCAATGTCTTGCTGGGGATGGTGCCGGTGTTGACGCACGCCCCGCCCACCACCTGCTGTTTCTCGATCACGGCCGCCCGCTTGCCCAGCTTGGCTGCCTGGATCGCGGCACGCTGGCCGGAGGGGCCCGATCCGATGACAAGGAGGTCGAAGTGGCTCACCGCCCTATAGTACCAGAACGAAGAAACCCGCCGCCAACCCCCGGGAGCCGGGTCGGGAAATCGCATGGTACTATGGGCGACGTGCAAAGCCGCTTCCCTTACGCCGCGCTTCTCCTGGCCCTCGCCGCCATCACCCTGTCCGGGTGTTCCCCGAAACCGCCGATCGACGACGGGACGCTGGTCATCGCCCTCCCGGGCGCTCCGTCCAACATCGACCCGCGGCTGGCGACGGATGCATACGGGACCCAGATCCTGCAGATGACGCACGCCTCCCTGATCCGGATGGACGCGGCGGGAAACCCCGTGCCGGATCTCGCGGAGCGATGGGAGGAGCGGTCCCCCACCGAGATCGTCTTCCGCCTCCGCGAGGGGTTGCGGTTCCACGACGGGAAAGAGCTTTCGTCCGCGGACGTCCGGTACACGTTTGCGTGGATCCTCGATCCGGCGAACCGCTCTCCGCACAGGGCGACGTACGGGACCATCCGCGCGATCGACGCTCCCGACCCCCGCACCGTGATCTTTCGCCTCTCCGAGCCGTCCGCCCCGTTCCTGGCCGGCATGGTCCGCGGGATCGTCCCCATCGGGTCCCGGGCCGCGGGGTACTCCCCCCCGATCGGGGCGGGGCCCTACCGGGTGGACGACTTCCAGCAGGATTCCGAGATCCGCCTTTCCCGCTTCGACGGGTATTTCGGCACTCCCCCGGCCATCGAACGGGTGGTCGTCAAGTTCCTCCCCGACAGCAATGTGCGGTTCCTCGAGCTCGCGAAGGGGAGCGTCAACTTCGTCATGAACGGGGTGGACCCCGACCTGATCCCCGCCGCCCTCGAACACGGGAACCTGGTGATGGAGGAGGCGGCCGGAAGCAACGCCTCCTACCTCGGGTTCAACCTCCGGGACCCGGTCCTGTCCGAACCGCTCGTGCGGCGGGCGATCGCCTGTGCCATCGACCGCGAGTCGATCGTGCGGTCCCTGTGGAAGGGACACGCGGACCTGGCCGACTCCATCCTCGCTCCGGGATTCTGGGCCCACGCGGACGGGATTCCGGCGGTCCGGTTCGACCCCGACGCGGCCCGGCGTCTTCTGGACTCCGCCGGCTACCGCGACCCGGACGGGGACGGCCCGCAGCCCCGCTTCCGGCTGACGTACAAGACCTCGCAGAACGAGTTGCGGAGGCAGATCGCGGCCGTCGTCCAGGAGCAGCTGCACCGGGTCGGGATCGCCCTGGAGATCCAGTCCTTCGAGTGGGGTACATTCTTTTCGGACATCCGGAAAGGGAACTTCCAGCTCTACAGCCTGACCTGGGTCAATATCCAGGATCCGGACATCTTTTACTACGCCTTCCACTCCGGACAGGTTCCCCCCGAGGGAGCAAACCGGGGGGGCTACCGGAACCCCGAGATCGACCGGCTGGTGGAGAGGGGCCGGCGGGAGCCGTCGCGGGAGAAAAGGAAGGAGATCTACCGCAAGGTGCAGCTCCTCCTCGCCCGCGACCTGCCCGTTTTCCCCCTCTGGATCAGCAGGAACATTCTCGTCAGGGACCGCCGGCTCGAGGGCTTCGAGATCACGCCCGGCGAGGACTACACCTCCGTGAAGGAGATGACCGTTCGACGGGAGAAGGAGGCGGGAAGATGACGGGATATCTCCTCTCTCGCCTGCGGCAGATGGTCCCCGTCCTCTTCGGGGTCGTGACGGTCGTCTTTCTCCTCATCCACCTGATCCCCGGCGACCCCGTCGAGATCATGCTGGGCGAGAGCGCTCTCGCGGCGCAGAAGGAGGAGCTGCGACGGGAGCTCCGCCTCGACCGGCCCGTCGTCGTGCAGTACGGGGAGTTCCTCCTCGGGCTGGCGAAGGGGGACCTGGGAACCTCCTTCCGGAGCCGGGAGCCGGTCCTGCGCGAGATCCTCCGGCGGGTTCCGGCAACCCTTCTGCTCTCGGCAGCCTCGATGGTCGTCGCCCTCCTCATCGCGGTTCCCCTGGGGGTGCTGTCCGCCATGCGGCAGCACTCGGTGGTCGACCACCTCTCCGGCTTCCTCGCGATGCTCGGTCTGTCGATGCCCAACTTCTGGCTGGGGCCGCTCCTGATCCTGATCTTCTCGATCGGTCTCGGGCTGTTCCCCGTCTCGGGGTACGGAACCGCCGGTCACCTGGTGCTCCCCGCGCTGACCATGGGAGCGGGGATGGCTGCGATCCTCATGCGCATGCTCCGCTCCTCGCTGCTGGAGGAGATCCGGCAGGACTACGTGCGTGCGGCCTGCGCCCGGGGGCTTTCCCGGCGGGACGCGGTGCTGCGCCACGCGCTGGCGAACTCCCTCATCCCCGTCCTCACGGTGATGGGCCTGCAGTTCGGGGCGCTGCTTTCCGGGAGCATCATCACCGAGACGATCTTCTCCTGGCCGGGGATCGGACGCCTCACCATCCAGGCGATCGAGGCACGGGATTACCCGCTGGTCCAGGGGTGCATCCTGTTCATCGCCCTCTGCACGGTGATCGTCAATCTCCTTACGGATCTGCTCTATTCCCGCCTCGACCCGAGGATCCGGTATGAGTGAACGCCCCCCCTGGAGACGATTCGTCCTGCGCGTCGCGCGCCACCGGGCTGCCGTCGCCGGTTCCGCCGTCGTGGTCCTGCTTCTCCTCGTGGCGGCGCTCGCCCCCCTGCTCGCCCCGTTCGACCCGGCGGCGCAGTCGCTCGACGCCGGACTGTCCGGCCCCTCGTGGGCCCACTGGCTCGGGCAGGACCGGCTGGGCCGTGACCTCCTGAGCCGGCTCCTCTACGGGGCGAGGATTTCGGCCGTGGTGGGGCTCGGCACGGTCTCCCTGTCCCTTGCGATCGGCCTCCTGGCGGGATCGCTGTCGGGATTCCTCGGCGGGAGAGTCGACCACCTGTTCATGCGGCTGGCGGACATCCTCCTCGCCTTCCCCGGAATTCTGCTCGCCATCGCGATCACCTCCGTCCTCGGGCCTTCCCTGCGCAACGTGCTCATCGCCCTGTCCGCCCTCGGCTGGGTGGGATACGCCAGGCTCATCCGGGGACAGATCCTGAAAGTGAAGGAACTGGAGTTCGTCCAGTCGGCGCGGGCGGTCGGAAGCCCGCCGGTCCGCCTCCTCCTCGTCCACATCCTCCCGAACGCGGTCTCCCCCGTCATCGTCGAGGCCACCTTCGGGATCGCGAGGGCGATCGTTGCGGAGGCGGGGCTTTCCTTCCTGGGCCTGGGGGTCCAGCCACCCGCTCCGTCCTGGGGAGCGATGATCAACGAGGGGAGACATTTCCTCTTCGTCGCGCCCCACCTGACCACCGTCCCGGGGCTGGCCATCATGATCACCGTCATGGCGTTCAACTTCCTCGGGGACGGACTCCGGGATGCGATGGACGTGCGGGAGGAGATCCGGTAGGCCGGCAGGGATGAAATCGCCCGTCTTTTCAAGAATTTCCGTATTCAGGAAACCATTCCCGAAAAACAGAATCTATCTCCTTGACAACGACCTACGGGATCGACTGTAATTACGAAACAAACCCTATTTTATTTTCGCGGGAGCATTCCCTTAAGGGGGTGATCCATCAAGGACTGGTCATTTTCCGTCCACAAATGGAGAGTCGGTTTTCTACCCGAAACGTATCGTTCTTCAACAGAAGGAGGGTGGGAGAATGGGGAAAATGAAACGGCGAACCATTTCGAGGCGTGACTTCATCAAGGCGGCAGGAATCGGGGCGGTCGCGGCGGGAGCCGGCCCGACCATCATCGTACCCCGGAGATCCTACGGGGCGGGCAAGACCCTGAAGATCCTCCAGTGGAACCACTTCGTCCCGGGGTACGACAAGTGGTTCAACAACACGTACACGAAGGAGTGGGGAGCGAAGAACGGCATCGAGGTCATCGTGGACAACATCGGGCTCGCGGGGATCAACGCCCGCGCGGCCGCGGAGGTCTCCGCCCAGAAAGGGCACGACCTGTTCATGTTCCTGTGGCCGCCGCCGGACTTCGAAGACCAGGTGATCGATCACAAGGAGATCTACCAGGAGTGCGAAAAGAAGTACGGCAAGCCCATCGACCTGGCCGTCAAGAGCACCTACAACCCGAAAACGAAGAAATATTACGGCTTCTCCGACAGCTACGTCCCGGACCCCATCAACTACCGCAAGGATCTCTGGGGCGATGTCGGGATGGCAAAGGGGCCGGACACCTGGGACGACATGCGCGTCGGCGGGGCGAAGATCAAGAAAAAGCACGGCATCCCGGTCGGGGTCGGCCTGTCGGCCGAGATCGACACGGGAATGGCGATGCGGGCCATCATGTACTCCCACGGGGCCTCCGTCCAGGATGAGGCCGGAAACCTCGTCCTCAACTCCAAGAATACGCTCGAGTCCCTCAAGTTCGTGAAGGCGCTCTTCGAGGAAGCGATGACCCCGGAGGTCCTCGCGTGGGACGCCTCCTCGAACAACCGCGCGATGCTGGCGGGAAAGGTCTCCAGCGTCCTGAACGCGATCTCCGTCACCCGGACGGCGGAGAACGAGAAGATGCCGATCGGCGACAATATCCTGATCGCAAAGGCGGCCAAGGGCCCGGTGCGACGCATCGGTCTCGAGCACGTCATGGACGTCTACGTGATCTGGAAGTTCGCCGAGAACATCGAGGGGGCGAAGAANNCGAACCCGCCCGACAAGTACGCGGTTCTCTCGGACGTGCTGGACTGGGCGACGAACGTCGGGTACCCGGGATACGCGAACGCGGCGATCGCCGAGGTCTTCAGCACGTGGGTCCTGAACACGATGTTCGCCAAGGCGGCCGTCGGTGCGGAAACCCCCGAGGCGGCGCTCGCGCAGGCCGAAAAAGCATGCCAGCGGATCTGGGAAAAGTGGCAAGAGAGAAAAATGATCTGATGCGGGCGGAAAACCTGTCGGAATGAGGAAACGCCATCGCGGGGGGCACTCCCCGGCCCGGCCATCGGGGCAAAGGAGTGTCCCCCGTTTTGCAGACCCTACGAACGGGAGATGACGGATCATCCATGGCCACGGTCGAGACAAGGAACGTCAAAAAACATTTCGGCGATGTGAAGGCGGTCGACGGCGTCGATCTTTCGGTCAAGGAGGGGGAATTCCTCGTTTTCCTGGGCCCGTCGGGCTGCGGGAAGACCACCCTGCTCCGGA
>DOTC01000025.1 GCA_003513855.1 Deltaproteobacteria bacterium
GGTCCCGCCGCTGGTGAAGACAACCTCTGTGGGGTCGCACTCCAGAAGGGCTGCCACCTGCCCACGGGCCTTCTCCACCGCATCCTTCGCCGGCATGCCCGCCCAATGGAGGCTCGACGGATTCCCGTAATGGTCGGAGAGAAACGGCCTCATTGCCTCCACCGCTTCCGGCGCGATCGGTGTGCTCGCGTTGAAGTCTAGATACATGTTCCGGTTCATCCGCTGCCTCCTTCTGTTTTCCGCTGGGCTTCAGAACGTCACGACGCGGTCCGCATCCCGGATCAGCGAATGGAGGTCCTTCATCGTGGACAATGGGCATAGTTCCGAGCTCTGCCGATTGCGGACGTCGCATTTCGGGTTGTTGGTCCCGTCCAGCTCCACCCCTTCGGCCAGGAGAAAAACGTTCCCGTCGTCCTTTTCCTTCCGGCTGAAGTTGGCCATCCGAAAAGCGTTGAACACGAGTTCCGGGATCGTCTGGGAGATCACCATCGCGATTTTCACCGTTCCCTTCCTCCCTCTCCGGTGTTGATCTTCCGGTCCCCATGTTCCAGTGCGGCTTCGAGGGTTGCGGCGCAAACCGGAAGGGAATCCGCAAGCCCCGCCGAGCAGATGCTCACAAGGGCGCGGCATCCAAGGGCGAACAGTTCCTCGGCGACCAGAACGGCAAATGGGGCTCCGATCGTTCCGCGGATCACACCATATTCGGTGCTCCCTTCCCGCCAACGGAAGATGCGCGTATGGAAACAGGGCCAGGCGGTATCCTCACCGGCCCTTCCCGTGGCAGCGAGGTTCTGGACAATTTCCCCGTCGAAGTCCCGGAGGCATCCGGCGGGAACGGCAACCCTGGGCAACCCCTTCCGGATCCGGGCCGCCTCCCTCTCCTTCCCGCCCTTGGCCTTTTCCCGGTCGATCTGCTTCTTGGTCTTCTGGATAACAGGGCGATCCGCTGTTATTAACTCCAACACACCCTCTTATAGGATTAGAAGCTTCTAATATAAGATAGCAAACGATTCCACCCGATGCGCCTTTTGGCGCAACCGGACCATGGGCAGTCTACGAGTCGAACAAGCGGGACGATGTTCGTTGGTAACAATTCCGGGGTGGCCTTATCTATATAGGCAGAGAACGGGGGAATGATGCAGCGGGAACAGGAAATCGACCTTGTCAGGAAAGCGAAGGAAGGCAACATTGTAGCCTTCGCCGAGATTATCCGCCGGTACCAGAATCTCGTCTTCGCCACAGCGTTCCAGATTCTGAGAGACCCGGCCCTTGCGGAGGATGTCGCTCAGGAAGCGTTTGTAACGGCGTTCCAATCTATGCCGGCCCTTCGGACGGAGAGCTCCTTCCCTCCCTGGCTGCGGAAGATCACCAGGAATCTCGCTCTGGCGTCGCGCAAGGAACAGCGCCGTTTCGGGGCGCTCGAAGAGGCGGGAACCTTGCAATCCAACCCGGCGGATGCCGGGCCGGAGGCAGAGAGGATGCGGCGAGAGGCCGACGCGTTCGGAGAGGAGGTGAGACGGATCGTATCCTCGCTGTCCGATACGCTCCGGTTTCCCGTGCTGCTCTGCCACATCCACGATCTCTCCACGAGGGACGCTGCTCGGTTCCTTGGTATCACCGAGGGAGCGTTGAGGAAACGGCTTCACGACGGCAAGAAGAAGCTCCAGGAGCGGATCGTCAGGATGGCGGAGAAGAGTTTCCAAGTGTACCGGCTCCCGCCAGACTTCGCCAAGCGTTGCATCTGCGGATGCCGACGTTCCCAAGCGGTAGAAAAACGGAACGGACGAAAGGGGGTGACATGATGGCCAAGAGGATGGACTGCGGCTGCGGGTGTGTTCCGCCTGGGAAGACGGCGAAACAGAAGGTCAAGACCGGGAAAACGAAAACAACCAAGAAGAGAAAGTAGAGTCAGTCCCGCGAGGCACTTTTTTGCCACTCGGGCCAATTTCAAGAAAAAAGGGAATCCGGTCTGGCGCCGGATTCCCTTTTCTCATTGATATAATATCGAAGAGGGGCGCCGCCCTTCTTGCTAACGTTACTTTTCGGGGGCCTTGATCGCTTCCAACTCTTCCTTGCTGAGTTCCTTCCTCCTCTTCAGGGTCCAATTGCCAATCCATTTCTTGAAGATTTCCAGGTTCGCTGCACGCTCGGCGTCAGTGTTCCCCAGGCGTGCGTACATATTGCCCGGCTTCCCATCTTTGGTGTTCTTCCCGTCGTCCAGCCTTCTCATCAGGGCGCCGGCGTCCGATCCCTTGACCAACACCATCAGGTTCTCGTAGGTGTCCAATCTCGGCCCCTTCATTTTATTCTTGTACCCTTCCTTGTCCCGGTCGAACTCCTCCATCGTAGGCGACTTGGTCCCGTGGCAGAAAATGCACCGTTTGGCGATAATTCCCTTTATGTCCTTCTCGTAGGTCACTGCCTCCCCGGCGAAGACGGGAACCGCAATCATGATGACCACGAACGCGGCAATAAGAATCCTGCTCATCCCCCCCCTCCTTTGCACCTTGATATTTACCATTTATCATACCAGACCAGACAAAA
>DOTC01000255.1 GCA_003513855.1 Deltaproteobacteria bacterium
ATCGTCGCCATCAACAAGGACGAGGAGGCCCCCATCTTCCAGGTGGCCGACTACGGGCTGGTGGCCGACCTGTTCAAGGCGGTGCCTGCGCTGATCGCGGAGCTCAGGAAATTGAAGTCCGCCTGAAGCGGAACCGATATAGTAGGAGTGGACGCCCACGCAGACCGTGGTCACGTTGCATGCGTGGGCATTTTGATATCCCCGCTCGCCAACGTTTTCGGGAGGTCGACCCTTGAAGGAANNCTCCCGCTCGCGGTCGAATACGCGCAGGCGGGAATCCAGGTCGTCGGGATCGACTCCGACGGGGAGAAGATCCGGGCGATCCGCTCGGGGAAGTCGTACATCGACGATGTCCCCTCCGAGTCGATCAAAACCCTGGTCGCCGCCGGGCGCCTGCGGGCGACCTCCGACTACTCGGCCCTGGCCGAGGCCGACACGGTCAATATNNAAATATCTCCACCGGGACATGCTGATCGTCCTGGAGAGCACCACCTATCCGGGAACGACCGACGAACTCCTCGTGCCGATGTTCGAGGAGAAGGGGTTCACGGTGGGCGAGGACATCTTCCTCGCTTTTTCGCCCGAGCGCGTCGACCCGGGAAACCCCTTATACACCACCAAGAACATCCCGAAAGTGGTCGGAGGAGCCACGCCGCGATGCACGAGGATGGCCGCGGCCCTCTATGGGGAAGTCCTGGAGAACGTGCACCCGGTCTCCAGCGCGTCGGTGGCGGAGATGGTGAAGCTCCTGGAGAACACCTTCCGCTCGGTGAACATCGGGCTTGTCAATGAGATGGCCCTGATGTGCAACCGGATGGGGATCGACGTCTGGGAAGTGATCGACGCGGCGAAGACGAAACCGTTCGGGTACATGCCGTTCTATCCCGGCCCGGGGATCGGGGGCCACTGCATTCCCCTGGACCCGTTTTACCTGTCGTGGAAGGCGAAGCAGTTCGGGTTCGAGTCCCGGTTCATCGAGCTGGCCGGNNGTGATCAACGGGCAGATGCCCCACTTCGTGGTCGGCAAGGTGATTGACGCCCTCAACCGGTTCAAAAAATCCGTCAACGGGGCGCGGGTGCTGATCCTGGGCGTCGCCTACAAGAAGGACATCAGCGATGTCCGTGAGTCCCCGGCGCTCGACATCCTCCAGCTCCTCGCCCGGAAGGGGGCGAGGCTCTTCTACTGCGATCCCCACGTGCCGGTCCTCGCCGAGCATGGCATGAATATGAAAGCAGAGCCGTTCACGGCCGCGACTATCAGGAAGGCGGACTGCGTGGTGGTCGTAACGGATCACAGCGATTTCGACTACCGTCTGGTCGCCCGGGAATCGAAGGTGGTGGTCGACGCCCGCAACGCACTCAAGGGGAAAAACGGCAGCAAGATCATCAAACTTTAATTTTGGGGACGTTCTTAAACTTTTTAATCATGAAAGTTCAGCAACGTCCCCCTGGGAGGAAGTTCTGCAAGGCTCCTTTGTCCGTAAGTCGTTACTGTCGGAGAGGTCATGTACCTGGTGACGGGGGGAGCGGGGTTCATCGGGTCGAACCTGGTCCAGGCTCTCCTCGCGGACGGCAAAAAGGTACGGGTCCTGGACAATTTCCTGACGGGGAAGAGGGAGAACCTCGCCGGCCTGTCGGAAACCTACGGGGATGCCTTCGAACTGGTCGAGGGGGACCTGCGCAACCTCGAGGGCACGCGACGTGCCGTCGAGGGGGCGGCGTACGTCCTCCACCAGGGGGCGCTTCCCTCGGTCCCGCGGTCCGTAGCGGATCCGGTCCTGTCCAACGAGATCAACGTGGGAGGGACGCTGTCCCTCCTTGTCGCCGCACGGGACGCCGGCGTTAAAAGGGTCGTCTATGCCGCTTCCTCCTCCGCCTACGGCGACACGCCCGAACTCCCCAAGCGCGAGTCGATGGCGACGAACCCGAAGAGTCCGTACGCAGCCCAGAAGCTCGTCGGAGAGCAGTACATGCGGATCTTCCACGAGGTGTACGGGGTAGAGACGATTTCCCTGAGATACTTCAACGTCTTCGGCCCGAAGCAGGACCCGGAGTCGACGTATGCGGCGGTGATCCCGCGGTTCATCACGGCGGTCCTCTCCGGCGCTTCCCCGACGATCTACGGGGACGGCCTCCAGACCCGCGACTTCAGCTACATAGACAACGTCGTGCGTGCCAACATCCTGGCGTGTGACGCCCCCCGGGAGGCGTGCGGGAGGGTGGTCAACGTCGCGTGCGGGGAGCGCGTATCCCTGCTCGACATTCTGGAGGTCCTTTACGGACTCGCCGACCGGCGTCTCTCCCCCCGTTTCGAGCCAGCACGGGCGGGCGACGTCCGCGACTCTCTCGCCGACATCTCCCTGGCGAAGGAACTCCTGGGGTACGAGCCGGTGGTTCCCTTCCCCGAAGGGCTCTCCCGCACCTTCACTTACTTTCACCAACGGGGACGTTCTTAAACTTTTTAATCAGCCTGAAATCCGTTAAAAATCTTCCTTCCTCCCCCTTTTATGACTTCCTTCAAGCTTCCATGGCACATCTTTTGAAGAAAACATCAGCATGCCAAGGCACGCGCGTATCGACTTCCCCGGTGCGGTGCATCATGTATATGCTCGGGGGATCGAGAAAAGGGATGTGTTCCAGGATGAGCAGGACAGGTGCGAGTTGTGGCGCCGGATCCTCAGGAACCAGGATAAGTTCGATTCCTCATGCCTGGCATGGGCCTTCCTGCCCAATCATTTCCATATCGTGTTCCACAGCCGGAAAGGGAATCTCCCGGACTTCATGCGGTGCGTGATGACGGGATATGCCAGTTACTTCAACAGAAAATATGAGCGTGCGGGACACCTATTCCAGAACCGATACAAATCCGCCCTCGTCGGATCGGCGCGCTATCTGCTTGAAGTCATACGATATGTCCATCTTAATCCCGTCCGGGCGAGGATCGTTTCCTCCCTGAACCTTCTTTCGGAGTACCCTTGGACTGGCCATCACGAAATCATGCGGTCGGGGTTCTTCCCCTGGGAGGAATTCCCGGAGGTCTGCAACTTCTTTGCAGATGGGGGAAAGACGGATCGAATCCNNCTTCGGACATTACCGGAAAAGGAGAGCATGAAGAGGGAATTCCTGGACATCGTTTCCCGTTGTTCCAAGGAATTCGGCATCAGTCCCGACCGCATCTTCAACAAACGAAGGGATCGAAGTTCCGTGAATGCCCGAAAAAAGATTCTCCACACCTGCGTGGTGGACAGGGGAATGGAACAGGCATCCGTTTGCACGTGGCTTGGGCTCACCCGTTCCGGAGGGGCATATCTGCTCCGAGAAGGGTAGAGCGTTACCCCGAAAAGATTGGGAAAGTTCAGCAACGTCCCCCGGTTGTTCAGCAACGTCCCGGGGGGTTCAGGAGATTTTCCGGCAGACGATCAAAAACGCCGAATGGGAGAACATCCACTGGACTGGGCGCACGGACTGGCCCTTGACGTGCCAGGGACGGTGCATCACCTCGAATACCTCCGGGGCGGTGAACCCCCCATCCTCCTCGACCCGGTCGACCATCTGCTTGACCTGGATCGTGGAGGGGAGGTAGGAGAGGAGAATCCCCCCCGGGACGAGCGCCTGTGCGGCGTGTGGGACCACGTGCCACGGTTCCGGCAGGTCGAGGACGACCCTGTCCAC
>DOTC01000126.1 GCA_003513855.1 Deltaproteobacteria bacterium
GTCGTCGAGATGTCGGCGTGGCCGAGCATGGTCTGCACCGCCCGCAGGTCCGCCCCGCCCGCCAGGAGGTGGCCGGCGAAGGAGTGGCGCAGCGTGTGCGGGGAGATCTTCTGGCGGATCCCTGCCGCCTTCGCCCACCGGCCGATCCGGTTCCAGAGCGTCTGCCGGGTGATCGGCCGGCCCAGACGGGAAAGGAACAGGACGTTGGCGGCGGCGCTCCTCCCCTCCCTGTTCCGGAGGAAGGCCGGCTGCCAGAGCTCGAGATACTCCTTGAGGATGTCCAGCGAGGACGAGGCGACCGGGACGATCCGCTCTTTCCCCCTCTTGCCGAGGACCCGGACGAACCCTGCGTTCATGTCCACGTTCTCCTTCCGGAGGGACACGATCTCGGAGGCACGCAGGCCCGTGGCGTACAACAGTTCGAGCATGGCCCGGTCCCGCATCCCCTCGGCGGTATTCCGGTCCGGCGCATCGAGCAGCCTGTCCACGTCCGTGAGCGTGAGGTACTGCGGCAGATTGCGGCTTTTCCGGGGGCCTTTGACCTCTTCGACCGGGTTTGCGGGCAGAATCCCCTCCCGGGAGAGATACCGGAAGAACAAGCGGACCGTCGAGACGATCCGGGACCTGGTCCCTGCGGCGAGCGGCTTCGGCTCCCCGCCTTGCCCGCCCTGTTTGCCGGTCTGCAGCGAGACAAGGAACGCAAGGAAATGCGACCGGGAGAAGTCGGAGAGGCGAACGCCGGAGGCCTCCACGAAAGAGGCGAACCGGCGCATATCGAATCCGTACGACTCGACGGTGTTGGCCGAGAGCCGCCGCTCGGTCCGCAGGTGCAGGAGGAAGGCATCCGCGAGGGCGTCGATGTCCATGTTCGCCTACCGTTTCCGGGGGTTCAGGGCGATCTCCCCCGGCTGGGGCGCCGCCGCGGCGCCGCCGGCACGGATTTCCCGGATGCTCGCCTCCATCGTGTCGAGATCGATCACGGCGCAGGTCGCTTTCCCGCTCAGGAATCCGCATGCCTCGCCCGGGTTGAGGATCAGTGCCCTCCCGATGCGCATCGTGAGCGGCCGGTGGGTGTGGCCGAAGAGGATCAGGTCGAACTTCCCCCCCTCGCCGATCTCGTCCTGGAGCTCGTCGAAGGAGTGGGCCATGAGGACCTTCCGCCCGCCGATCTCGGGCATGTAGGGCCCCCGCTGGAACGCGCCGCCGGAGACGGCCTGCAGCTCCTCCCGCTCGTAGTCGTTGTTCCCGTACACGCCGACCAGGGGGATTCCGCACCCCTGGAACGCGGCGATCGTATCGGGACGGCAGACGTCCCCCAGGTGCAACACCACCGCGACCCCCTCCTCCCGGAAGAGGGCGAGGGCATCCTCGACGGGGCCCCTCTGGTCGTGGGAGTCGGACAGGATTCCCGCCTTCATCCGGCCGGGCCCTCTCCGTTGCCGATCGCCTCGAGAAGCGCCTTGCGGATCTCCTCGAGCCGCTCCGGATGGACGATCTTCCCTCCGTCCTCGTCCATCAGATAGAAGACGTCCGCGACCTGGTCCGCCTTCGTGGAGATCTTCGACAGGGCGATTTCGATCTTCATGGCGGCGAGCGTGCGGGTGATGTCGTAGAGGAGGCCGATGCGATCGTAGGTGAAGATGTCGACCACGGTGTACCGGGAGGAGACTTCGTTGTCGAAGACCACGCGGGTCGGGCGGAACTTGGTCACCTTCTCCCGCACGTACCGTGCAATCTCCCGCTCCGCGAACAGCGTCTCGACATCGGTCTCCCTGCGCAGGACCGCGATCAGGTCCGCCACCAGCCGGTCCTTCTTCGGAAGACCCTCCAGGCTCTTGCCCATGTAGGTCACGTAGAAGGTGTCCAGCGCCACGCCATCGCCGGACGTGGCGATCGTGGCGTTCAGGATGTTGATCCCGTTGGCGGACAGGGTGCCGGCGATCTTGGAGAAGAGGCCGTGCTCGTCCGGGCAGACGACGATCAGTTCCGAGGTTCCCATCGGGGGGGAATCGAACGCCTCGATCCGGGGGGTGGCCCCGTCGTACGAGGACAGGATGCGCAGGTGATCGGCGAACCGCTCGTCGGGCGTCCCCAGGAAATACCGGTCGTCGAACCGGGAGAGGTACTCCGCGACAGCCCCGGGCGGGACCGCGGAAAGGATCTCGCGGACCTTCTCGCGACGCTGCCTTGGCCGCTCCGTGAACGGGCGCTTGAGCTTTCCCGTCTCGAGGACGTTCCTGCCCTTCTCGTAGAGTTCGCGCAGGAGCATCGCCTTCCACTGATTCCACACGTCCGGCCCGACCGCGCGCAGGTCCGCGTAGGTGAGGAGGTAGAGCATGTCGAGCCGGGCCGTGGTCTTCACCGTATCGCAGAAGTGGATGATCATCTCGATGTCGTGCATGTCCCTTCTCTGCGACACGTGCGCCATCAGGAGGTGGTGCTCCACGAGGAAGACGAGGTCGGCGGTCTCGTCCCGGGAAAGCCCCATCCGCTCCCCGATGCGGGCGACGATCTCCGCGCCGATGCGGGAATGGCCGTGTCCCTTCCCCTTCCCGATATCGTGGCACAGGACCGCGAGCGCAAGGAGGTCCTTCCGGGGGATCGACCGGTAGATGGCGAGAAATTCCTCCTCTTCGGAAGTCCGCTGCGTTTTCCCCTCGAGGCCGGGGAGGATGGTCGCCGCCAGGATCAGGTGGATGTCGACGGTGTAGACGTGGTAGATGTCCCGCTGCACGCGGAAGGACAGCGACGCGAACTCGGGGATGTACCTCCCCAGAAACCGGCACTCGTGCATGAAAAGCAGGGTTTCGTGCAGGTGGTGCGGGTCCGACAGGATCGCAAGGAACAGCTCCGCCGCCCGCGGGTTCCGGGGAAATTCCGGCCCCAGGTCCGCCAGGGAACGCTGGATGCTCTTCTTCGCCTGCGCCGTGGGCACGGAGCGGGTTTTCTGCATCACCCGGAAGAACTCGAGAATCCGAAGGGGCTCCTTCTGGAACGAGACCCCGGCCAGGGGGCTGAGCTTCCCCTTGTAGAGGACCGCGACCCCGTCGATCTTCTTCTTCCGGAAGGAGTACAGGGGCTTCCGGAACCCCTCCATGATGTGGCGGTCCACCTGCTCGAGGAGCTCCTCGGCCAGATGGACGGCGACGGAGGCGTTCATGTAGTAGGTCCGCATGAACCGTTCCACCGCAAGGTCCCTCCCCCGGTCGCGGTACCCGAAGACCGCGGCCATCGGGTCCTGGACCTCGAAGGTGAGGACGTCGGTCTTCTTCCCCGTGAGGATGTGCAGCTCGCTGCGGACCCGCAGGAGGTAGTCCCGGGCATGCTCGATCGCCCGGAGCGTGTTCTCCCCGATTACGCCCTTGTTGCGCAGTTCCACCAGGTTTTTGCACTTGTACTTGACCCGGGCAACCCACACGGCGGAGTGGAGGTCCCGCAGGCCCCCCTTCCCCTCCTTGACGTTGGGCTCCAGCACGTACACCGTCTCCCCGTACTTGGCGTGCCGGTTCCGGATCTCTGCAAGCTTCTTCTCGATGAACCGGTCGGCGTCGGAGAAGAAGAGGAACTTCTCGATCCCGCCGGCCGATTCCCGGAAGAACGGCACGTCCCCCGCGACGAGCCGGAAATCCATGAGCGCCGTGCGGATCGAGTCGTCCGCCGCCGCCATCCGGAACGTCTCATTGAGGTTGCGGACGCTGTGCCCCACGTCCAGCCCGAGGTCCCAGAGGGGGTACAGGATCCGCTCCGTCATCGCCTCCACGTACGGGTCCACCTTGTACGCATGGAGAAAGAGCAGGTCGATGTCCGATTTCGGGCAAAGCTCCCGCCGCCCGTAGCCGCCGACGGAGATGACCGCCATCCGGTATTTCAGCTCGGGCGAGGAGGACAGGAAGCGCTCCCTGGCACGGTCGTGCAGGGCGCGCAGCACGTTGTCCATCGCGTCCGCCTGCTTCCGGCATGCGTCGTTCCCGCCGGCCGGACCGGAACGCAGCTCTTCGCGCACCGCGGTGAGGGTTTCGGACAGGTACGATTTCAGGTAGTCGAGGAGATCCTGGTCGGACAGTCCCGGCCGCAGGGTCTCCGCGCGAAAGAGGGGGACGGACACGAGGCCCCTCACATGCCCGCGCGGGCCAGCGCGCCGTTTTCCCCATAGTACCGGATGGCCTCCACCACGCTGTCGGCGATCGTCTCCAGGTATTCGTGGCGGCGCAACCGGCTCTCTTCGCTGCGGTTGCTGATGAAGGAGGTCTCCACGAGAACGGCCGTCATCCGGGCCCCCACAAGGACGTAGAACGGGGCCTGCTTCAGCCCCAGGTCGTGCACGGGGCCGTGCCGGCTGCTGATGTTCCGGACGATGGCGTCGTTGACGGTCTTGGCGAGCTTGAGCGACTCCTTTTTCCTTCCGTAGGTGGACAGGTCGTCGATGATGAATTTGACTTCCGAGAGTTTCTGGACCGTTACCCCGTTCTCGCGGGCGGCCAGCTCCAGCGCTTCCCGGTCGCTGGCGCGGCTCAGGACGTAGGTGGAGATCCCCCGGGCCTTCCGGTCCCTGCTCGCGTTGATGTGGAGCGACACGAAGATGTCCGCACCCGTCTTGTTGGCTATCGCGGTCCGCTCCTCGAGCGGAATGAAGACGTCCGTGTCCCTCGTCATGCCCACGTCGAAGTCGGGGAACCGGGACAGCTTCTCCCGGACCATCCGCCCGATGGTCAGCACGACGTCCTTTTCCTGCAACCCCGTGGGGCCGGTCGCCCCAGGGTCCTTCCCGCCGTGGCCGGGGTCGAGCATGACGACGATCTTCCCGGAAGGTTCGGGGATCGGAGGGCTCTGTCCGGTCCCCGGCGATCCGCCGTCGATGTCCACGATGATCCGCGAAGGGTCGGAGAGGTCGAACACGCGGTACCCGCTCTCCCTCTCGAGGTCGATGACGACCCGCACCACGCCCGCCCGGAACCGGCCGGCCCGGACGCGGGTGAGAAGCCCGTTGTGGACCTCCCGCGGGTGACGGACGATCTCATCCCGAAGGTCCGCACCCTGGATGTCGATGAAGATCCGGGGAGGCAGGTTCCGAACGGGGTCGGCGCCCAGGAAGTTCGCCTCGTACCTCGCCTCGGCCTCGAGGTCGATGACGACGCGGGTGTACTCCCGGCTCGTCCAGTGGCGGATATCGGACACCAGGGCGAGACGGGCGGAAGACGGCGACACGTGGGGCGGGAACAGAAGGGTCGCGGCGACGACGGCCGCGACAAGATGGCGGGTGAGGGAACTCACCGGTTTCCCTTTGACAACCTCTCTTTCCACGCCGCAAGGTGCAGAAGCGCGTCCAGGGGCGACAGCCGCTCGACGTCGGCCTTCCGGATCTCCTCGAGCACGGCGTCGTCGTCGGTCGAGACGCGGCGCCCGCCGAACAGCTCCATCTGGCTCGTATCCACGCTCCCCGCGGCGCCCGGCCCGGCGATGCTGGGCAGCCCGTATTCATTATACTCGGCGGACTCGAGGTTTTTCAAAATATCTCGGGCCCGCGCGATCACGGGGTCGGGAAGCCCCGCCAGCCGGGCCACCTGGATCCCGTAGGACTTGCTCGCACTCCCCTCATCGATGCGGCGCAGGAAGATGATCTCCCCCTGCCACTCCCGCACGGATACGTGGAAGTTCCTCGCCCGGGGCGAGGTCCTGGCGATGTCGGTCAGCTCGTGGAAGTGCGTGGCNNCCCCGGGAGATGTCGTCGGACGCCCCGATCCGGGTGAAGATCCGGTCGACCGCGCCGATCTCCGCCCGCTCCGCGGGGACGAACGACCCGGCCTGGGCGAGCAGGACGATGAGCGCCACCTGCCGGATGTAGGTGGACTTCCCGGCCATGTTGGGCCCCGTGATCAGGGCGATCTGGATCTCCCGGGGGTCGAGCCGGCAGTCATTGGGGACGAAGGCGTGGCGGCCGAGGATCCTCTCGACCACGGGGTGCCTGCCGTTCTCGATGACGATGTCCCGTCCCGGGTTCACGACCGGCCGGCAGTAGCCGCCCGCCGTGGCCAGCTCGGCAAACGACAGGAGGACGTCGATTTCCGCGACCGCCTCCGCGGCCCGGGTGATGCCCGGCAGATGGCCCTTCAGCGTCCCCCTCAGCGCCAGGAAGAGCTCCTCCTCCCGGGCGTGGAGCTCCTCCGCCGCCCGCAGCACCTTCGCCTCGAACTCCTTGAGCTCGGGAGTGATGAACCGTTCCGCGTTCACCAGGGTCTGCTTCCGGATGTAGTCGTCCGGCACCCGGTCGAGGTTCGAGCGCGACACCTCGAGGTAATATCCGAACACGCGGTTGTACCGGACCTTCAGGTTCGTGATCCCGGTCCGCTGCCGCTCCCGCGCCTCCATCTCGGCGAGCATCCCCTTCCCGTGGGTGAGCAGGTGCGTGAGTTCGTCCACGCGGGGGTCGTATCCCGGGCGGATGACCCCCCCCTCCTTCATTCCTGCGGGCGCCTGCTCGTTCAGGGCCGAGGAGATCATCCCGACGGCCTCCCCGTGATCCCCCAGCCGGTCCCGCGCGCCGCGAAGGAGCGGCGAATCCGCCGTCGCCAGAAGCTCCCGGATGCCGGGGAGGAGACCCAGAGCGGAGGCCAGAGCAACGACGTCACGGGGACCCGACCGGTCCTGGGCGAGTCGGGTCGCCAGCCTGGAAAGGTCGGGCATCGCGGAGAGAGAGGCCCCCGTCTCCTTGCGGTCCGCGGGGCGCTCCACGAGCTCCGCAACCGCCTTGTGCCGTTCCCCGATTCCCGTCACGTCGACCAGCGGGGCGGAAATCCAGGCGCGGAGCAGCCTGGCCCCCATCGGCGTCCGGGTCCGGTCCACGGCCCAGAGGAGGCTCCCCTTTCGCTCCCCGGACATCGTCGAGAAGACCTCGAGCGTCCGGACGGCGGTCTCGTCCATCGCCAGGTACTGCTTCCCCTTCCTCTCGGAGATCCGCGAAATCTCCGCCAGCGCCGCGGGCTGGTGAAGATGCAGGTAGTACAGGGCGGCGCGAACCGATCCGTGGGCCGGATGATCCCGGCCCGGCACGCCGTTCACCCCTTCCGGGACGGGAAAGCCACCGACCGCGGCGGGAGACAGCGACGTGGCGAGCTTCCCCTCCACGATCCGCGCGAGCCTCCCTTTCGTCCCGCCGGCCTCGTCGGGAAGGGGCAGCCCCTCCCCCTCCAGGAAGACGAACTCGGCGGGCGACAGCAGGTAGAGGGCGTCGGCCAGGGCTTCCCCCGAGCCGCACGCCTCGTAGAAGAACTCCCCCGTCGTGGCGTCGAGCGCGGCGTAGGCGAACGGAGGCCGGAACCGCACGGACGCAAGAAAGTTGTTCCCCCGGGCGTCCAGGCATTCCTCCTGGAAGACCAGCCCCGGGGTGACGACCTCGGTCACCTCCCGGTGGAACAGCCCCCGGCCCCCCGGCTCCTCCCGCTGCTCGCAGATCGCCACCTTGCACCCCTGCTGGATCAGCTTCGAGAGATAGGTGTTGCGGGCGTGGTAGGGAATCCCGCACATCGGGATGTTCGCCTCCTTGTCGCGGGAGGTCAGCGCGATGTCGAGGAGGCGGGATGCCCGGATGGCGTCCTCGAAGAACATCTCGTAGAAATCGCCCATGCGGAAGAAGAGGATGCAGTCCCGGTACCGGGACTTGATCTCCACGTACTGCCGCATCGCGGGAGTGAGCTGGGTCGACATGATCCTTCCGGAAACCCGTGTGGCGTTACGGTGCAAGCGTTCCGAACCGTGCCGACAGCCGGCCGTGCGTCTGCGAGAGGGACTCGGGGAGGACCCGGGTCGACAGGACGGACGTCATGAAGTTGGTGTCCCCGCCCCAGCGGGGAATGAGGTGGATGTGCAGGTGGTCAATGACCCCCGCCCCGGCGACCTTCCCGAGGTTCATCCCCACGTTGAAGCCCTCCGGAGAGTACTCCTCCTCCAGAACTGCCATCCCCAGCGCGAGCAGGGAGATGAGCTCCCCCCGCTCCTCCCCCGAAAGGAGAGCCAGGTCGGCGACGTGGCGCCGGGGGGCGAAAAGGACGTGCCCGTTATTGTAGGGGTAGCGGTTGCAGATCGCGAGCGTGTTCGGGTAGATCCCCAGGACCAGACGTTCGGGGTCTCCCCGGTCTTCCTCCCCGAGGCAGAAGATGCACCGTGCCCCGCCCGCACCGCCCCCCCGGATATACTCCATCCGCCAGGGAGAGAACATCCGTTCCATGGGGAAGGATCAGCGGTTGACCAGTTCCCGCAGTTCCTTGCCGACTTTGAAGAAGGGGATCCGCTTTTCCGGTATGGAGACTTTCTCCCCGGTCTTGGGGTTGCGCCCCTCCTTGGCCCGGCGGACGCGAACGGTAAAGCTGCCGAAGCCCCGGATCTCGATGCGATTGCCAGACAGCAGCGCCTGCCCCATCGCGTCGAGGATCATCTTGACCGCGTACTCCGCATCCTTCGCCACCAGCTGCGGATAGCGCTGCGCAAGACGCGCGATCAGCTCGGATTTCGTCATCTACCCCTCCCGCAGGCGCATCGCTCGCCCCATCCCGGCACGCCCGAGTTATTGCTCGGGATTGCGATTGTCGAGCTTCGCACGCAGCAGTGCGCCCAGGTTGGTGCTGCCGGCCGCGCTCGCCGCCTGCTCGCTGCGCAGCTGCTTCATGGCATCGGTTTCCTCGGAGATATCCTTCGCCTTCACCGACAGGTTGATCGAGCGGTTCTTGCG
>DOTC01000158.1 GCA_003513855.1 Deltaproteobacteria bacterium
CATGAGCGCCCACACCCTGGCGGGATGCGCGGCGCGCGCCAACAGGCCTCCCTTGACGCGGGAGAGGTGTTTCCGGACCGTGTTGAACTCGGCGATGTCCGCTCCCGACTGCAGCATCAACCGGAACACCGTCTCCTTGTCCGAGGGAGAGACCCCCTCGGGGGGAGCGGAAATCATCGCGGACCCCCCGCCGGAGATCAGAGCGATCACCAGGTCGTTTTCCCCTGCCCCGGAGACAACGTCCAACATTGCCTGCGCTGCCTTGCGGCTTCCATCGTCGGGGAGGGGATGCCCCGTTTCGATGAGCCGCACGGAATGCAGGGACCCTCCTTCCCCCTTGGGGACCGCGATCGCACCCGCGGATACCTTCCCTTCCAGCACCGAGACCGCGGCCTGCACCATGGGGCGGCCGGCTTTTCCGCCTCCCACGAGAAAAATCCGCTCGACGGAGGACCACGAAAGGATCGAGCTTGCGCCACCGCCGGACAGGGAGATCCCTTCCTCGTCCCGGTGGAGGGCCCCCCGGACCAGGCGCGCAGGTTCCACGGAGGCGACCGCCGTGAGAAAAAGGTTCGTAAGAAGAGATTTGGCCGTCCCCTTCATGGTGTACTCCCTTCTCCCCTGTTTCCCCGCGTGCTAACGGTGTCTTCGCGTGGTCTCCAGATACTCCAGGGCTTTCGCCACGCCTCCTCTTGAGAAAGGGATGTCGGCAAGGGCCAGGCCCATTTCCACGCCCGCGAGGGTTCCGACGAGAAGAAGGTCGTTAAAATCCCCAAGGTGGCCGATGCGGAACACCTTCCCCCTGACCTTTCCCAATCCGGTGCCAAGGCTCATGTTGAAATGGTTCAGGATCACCTCACGAAGGTCGTCTGCATCGTATCCTTCCGGCATCAGGACCGCAGTGACGGAGCTGCTGTATTGCTCGGGGTCCGCGCAAAGGATCTCGAGTCCCCATGCCCGCACGGCCCGCCGCGTCGCCTCGGCGTGCCGATCATGGCGAGCGAAGACGTTGTTGAGCCCTTCCTCTTCCAAAAGATGGATGGCTTCGCGTAAACCGTAGAGCAGATTGGTGGGGGGCGTGTAGGGGAAAAAGCCGGATTTGCCGGCAGCGAGGATCGGCTCCCAGGCCCAATAGGATTTCTTCAGCCTTGCCGACTTCGATGCCTGGCGCGCCTTTTCGCTGACGGCGTTCAGGCCGAGGCCGGGCGGCAGCATCAGCCCTTTTTGGGAGCACCCTACAGTCACGTCGATTCCCCACTCGTCATGACGATAGTCGGTGGATGCGAGGGAGGAAATCGTGTCGACCATGAGCAAAGACGGATGCCCTGCGCGATCGATGGCCTTCCGGATTTCGGATACCCGGGTGGTGACCCCGGTAGAGGTTTCGTTGTGGACGACCGCAACGGCCTTGATCGCGTGTGCTCTGTCTTCCGTGAGCGTTTCCTCGACGGTCTTTGCATCGACGCCGTGTCGCCAATCCCCGGGGAGGAAATCGACCTCCAAACCGAGCTCCGTCGCCAGATTTCGCCACAGCGTCGCAAAATGCCCGGTCTCGAACATCAGGATCTTGTCCCCGGGCGAGAGGGTGTTGACGAGTGCCGCCTCCCAGGCGCCGGTGCCGGAAGAGGGGAAGATGAGAACGGGGCCGGAAGTGTGGACTATCCTCTGGAGACCTTCCAGGATCTCCAACGAGAGATGGGCGAATTTGGAACCGCGATGATCGATGGTCGGCCGGCTCAGGGCGCGCAGGACCCGGTCCGGGATATTCGTGGGGCCGGGAATTTGAAGGAAATGACGTCCGCTTTGATAAGCCATATCAACCCTCCCGGACAGGAATCGGTCGTCGTTATCACGAATGGCAATCTTCGGAGTCTGGGTGAAGGTCCGGTTTTGCCCGTCCGGCTCCTGCGGTCCGGTGTCGACCTCCCTGCGCCGGGGCATCTCGTGGGTAGGATATCGTTCCCGGAAAACCGTTACAACAGGTTCCGACCGGGCCGTGCCGATTGACGGATGCAATCCTCTTTCCCTATAATTTTTTTTATAATCTGTGCAACAAGTTTGCGGAGAAGGTTCCCCCGGCCGTATTGAAACTTTCAACGTGCGGTGCCCCTCTTATTGAGGGAGAAAATCCATGGAGATCCTGCGGACCATCCGTTCCCTCCCACGGGGGCAGAAGGTGCTTCTTTGGACAGGGATCGCCTTTCTCGTGTATACCCTGTTCGGGTTCCTGGCGGCCCCGCCCATCCTGAAGGGTTTCCTGAAGAAAAACCTTTCGAAAACGCTCCACCGGGAAGTCGAAATCGAAAAGATCCGGATCAATCCCTACGCCTTGTCGGTGAATGTGACCGGCTTCACGATCAGGGAACGGGATCTGCCGGGACCGTTCGTATCGTTCGATGCGCTGTACGGAAACCTCGAGATTGTCTCCCTCTTCCGTTTGGGTGCGGTCCTGAAGGAGATCCGGGTGGAAGCCCCGTATGTTCACCTCGCCCGGAACAGGGACGGGAAATATAATGTTTCCGACCTGCTCGAGGAGTTCGCGGCAAAGAAGGAATCCCCCCCCCCGCGGCCCGAAAAGAAGCCGTTCCGTTTCTCCCTCAACAATATCCAGATCCGCAACGGGAGCATCGATTTCGACGATGCCCCGAAAGAGACCCGGCACACGGTCCGGGAAATCCGGGTCGACATCCCGCTGCTCTCCAATTTCCCCTATCATTTGGATTCGTTCATCCAGCCGGTTCTCGAGGCGAATGTCAACGGCACCGCCGTCTCCCTCGCAGGGAGGTCGAGGCCTTTCAAGAGATCCCACGAAACCTACTTCGATATCGACATCCGGAAGTTCGACATTGCGTATTACCTCGCATACGTTCCGTTCCCGTTGAACTTCGATGTCCGGTCCGCAACCTTGGATACGAAAGGGACCGTTTTCTTTGTGCAATACAAAGACCGCGGTCCCACTCTGGGGTTTGCCGGCCGGATCGCCGTCGACAATGTCGATGTGCAGGATTCCGGGGGGAAGCCGCTCCTTCGCCTCCCGCTGCTGGATCTTTCGATCGCCTCTTCCGAACTGATCTCCCGGAGGGTCCGTTTCTCCTCGATCCTGGTCCAGTCGCCCGAGCTCCACCTGGAAAGGGACGGGGACGGGAAAATTAATCTCGCGTCCCTCCTGCCGCAGAAGGAAGCAGGGAAGACCGAGGGGAAGAAGGAAGGAGAGGCGCAGGGGGAGGGGAAGGAGGCCAAGGTCTCGATCAAGGCGGACACGATCCGGGTGGCCGGCGGCACCGTCGAGTTCACGGACGCTTCGGGGGCGAGCCCGTTCCGGACGACTCTTTCACCCATCGATATCGAGGTCGAACACTTCAGCAATGCGGACCGGGAGAAGTCCGCCTTCAAGGGTTCGTTCGGGACGGAGTCCAAGGAGACCGTGAAGATCGACGGGGATTTCACCGTGAGCCCGCCATCCTCCGATGGGGAGCTGGAACTCGGGAAGGTCCGCCCCGCGAAATACTCTCCGTACTTCGCCGACCGGGTCCTGTTTGACGTCGAGGACGGGGTCTTCGATCTCTCGACGAGGTACAGCGTCTCCGGGTCCGGTTCAGACCAGGCGGTCCAGCTTTCCGGGCTGACGCTGTCGCTGCGGTCGCTCCGGTTGAAAAAGAGGGGGGAGCAGTCCGATTTCCTGGCGGTTCCCGCCCTTGATGTGCGAAACACGTCGCTGGATCTATCCGAAAAGCGCTTGGTCATCGGCGAAGCGTCGTCCCGGAAGGGCGTCCTCCAGGTGATCCGGCCGAAAGGGGAGAAGTGGAACCTGTCCACGCTGGTCCCCCCCGGTCCGGCCGACGGGAAAGATGCCAGACCGAATGGGAAGACTGGAACCGGAAACGGAAAACCCTGGGTCGTGGCGTTGGAGAAAGCCCGTCTGGACGGGTACACCGTTGAAATGGAAGATGAAAGCGCTTCCGAGGCGGTCCGCATGACCGCGGAGGGAATTGCGTTCCGGGGGACCAACCTCTCCACGGAACAGGGAAAGAGGGGGCGGGCATCCCTTTCCTTGTCGGTGAACGGGAAAGGGTCGTTTGCCGCGGAGGGCGACGCAGGGCTCAATCCGGCCTTCGCCCGCCTGAAAATAGTGGGGGAGCGGCTGGATATCGTCCCGCTGCAGCCGTATTACGCCGAGAAGGTGAACATCATCGTCCGGAGCGGGGAGGTCTTCGCGGACGGTTTGCTTTCCGTCGCTGTTCCGAAGGACGGCGGCCCGGAAGCCACCTACACGGGAGAGGCATCCCTTAAGGATTTCGCGTCGGCCGACAAGGAGAAGGCGGAGGATTTCCTCAATATCTCCTCGCTGGACATGACCGGCATCGACGTCGGATATTCCCCGTCGGGGACCCGGGTGGAGATTGCCCGCGTCGGGTTGAGCGATTTCTATTCGCGCATCATCGTCTACGGCGATGCCGAATTGAACCTCCAGAAGATCCTCAAGCAGCAAGACGGCGAAGGGGACCAGGGCGGAGCGGCGGAGGGGCCTGGGAAACCGGAGAAACCGGAGAGCCCGGAGAGCCCGGAGAAGCATCCGGTGGCGCCCCCCGAGGTGAAGATCGAACAGGTCGTCCTCCAGGGGGGGACGATCAATTTTTCCGACTTTCTCGTCCAGCCGAATTTCTCCGCGAACATGCTCGGCATCGAAGGGGAGATTACCGGGCTCGCCTGGGAGGAGGGACGGCAGGCGGAAGTGAATCTGAAGGGGAGCATCGAGAACAAGGCGCCGCTGGCCATCTCCGGGAAGATCAATCCGTTTCCGGGGACGGTCCTCGTCGACCTCCGGGCGACGTTCCAGGACGTCGACCTCGTCACCTTCAACCCCTATTCCGGGACGTACGGCGGGTACAAGATCCAGAAGGGGAAGCTTTCCGTGGAACTCCACTACGTCATCGTGAAGCAGAAGCTGGATGCCAACCACCACATCTTTCTCGACCAGCTGACCCTGGGCGACCATGTGGACAGCCCCAAGGCGACGACGCTCCCGCTCAAACTGGCGATCTCACTCCTGAAGAACCGGAAGGGGGAGATCGATCTCAATCTGCCGGTAACGGGGGACCTGAGCGACCCGCAGTTCCGCATCGGCGCCGTCATTCTCCAGATCCTGAAAAACCTTCTCGTGAAGGTTGCGACCTCCCCGTTCGCCCTCCTGGAAGCCGTCGCCGGGGACAAGAAGGAGGAGTTGAGCTACGTGGAATTCGATTACGGCAGCGCGGCGATTCCGCAGGCGGGGAAGGAGAAGCTCTCCAGTCTGGGGAAGGCGCTCTTCGAGCGGCCGGCCCTCCGGATGGAGATCGCGGGACACGTGGACTCCGAGAAGGACGGGGAAGGGCTGCGAGACACCCTGTTCCAGCGGAAAGTGAAGGCACAGAAGTTGAAAGATACGGTGGGAAGGGGGAAGGCCGAGGTCGCAGTGGACGAGGTCGTCGTCACCTCCGAGGAGTACCCGGAGTACCTCAAGAAGGCCTACAAGGCCGGAAAATTCTCCAAACCGAGGAATTTCCTCGGGATCGCAAAGGATATTCCCGTTCCCGAGATGGAAAAACTGATGCGCGACAACATCGAGGTCACGAAGGACGATCTGCGTCGATTGGCGCTTCAGCGATCGGAAAACGTGAGTGACTACCTTCAGAAGGAAGGGAAGGTGGAAGCGAACCGCCTCTTCCTCGTCG